>JAHJDU010000183.1 GCA_018812385.1 Pseudomonadota bacterium | reverse complement strand
CTATTGTTGAGTTTTAAAAGGGCAAATCCCGTGGTCGATTTGCCTGATCCGCTTTCGCCGACAATGCCTAATGTGTGGCCTTTTTTAATGGTAAAGGAGATGTCATCCACAGCTTTTACATGATCCACGATTCTTCTAAGGATGCCCTTTTGAATAGGGAACCAGACTTTTAAATGTTCTACTTTGATCAGGGTGGCATCGTCTTCATTGGCCGGGTCTGGCCAGCCTTCCGGCTCTGAATTGATCAAAAGGCGGGTGTAGGGGTGGGCAGGAGCGGTAAATATGGTTTCAGGCAGATCGGTCTCCACAATCTGTCCATCTTTCATGACGGCTACACGGTCGGCGATTTTCCTGACAATGGTCAGATCATGGGTGATAAATAGGATGGCCATGCCCATTTCATCCTGAAGATCGCGGATAAGGTCGAGGATCTGGGCCTGGACTGTTACATCAAGGGCTGTGGTGGGTTCGTCGGCAATCAGGATATCTGGTTCGTTTATCAATGCCATGGCAATCATGACCCGTTGCCTTTCCCCTCCGGAAAGCTGGTGGGGAAATGAGGCAAGCTTGTTGGAGGGATTTTTCAGCCCTACTTTTTCAAGCCATAAAAGCGCTTTTCCATCGGCTTCTGAATTACTGATATGCTGGTGCAGGAAAATGGATTCCTTGAGCTGTTTTCCGATCCTGTGAAGGGGGTTTAAAGAGGTCATGGGCTGCTGAAAGATGACCCCGACTTTATTGCCCCGGATTTTGCGGATCTCTTCATCTGGTATTGTAAGACAGTCTTTTTTGTCAAACTCAATGGTGCCGGAAGGGTATGTGGCTGATTCCGGGAGCAGTCTTAAGATGGACATGGCCGTGACGGTCTTGCCGGACCCGCTTTCACCGACCAGAGCCAGGGTTTCCCCTTTTTTTAACACAAGGTCAACATTTTTGACGGCTTTGGTGATTCGTGTTCCCATTTTAAAAGAAATGCTTAAGTTCTGTATGGTCAGTATGGTTTTATTCATATTCTAATACACCAATATCCTAATATACTTTGCGCGGATCAAAGGCATCCCTGACCCCTTCACCGATAAAGACCAAAAGGCTGAACATGAGGGACAGGAGAATAAAGGCGGATAATCCAAGCCAGGGCGCCTGCATATTGGCTTTTCCCTGGGCTAAAAGTTCTCCTAAAGAAGGTGACCCCACGGGCAGGCCGAACCCCAGGAAATCAAGAGAGGTCAGGGTGGTGATGGAGCCGCCCAGAATAAAAGGCATAAAGGTAATGGAGGCCACCATGGCATTGGGAAGGACATGCCTGAAAATAATCTTGGAGTCACTTAAGCCTAAGGCCTTTGCTGCCGTAACATATTCAAAATTTCTCCCTCGTAAAAATTCTGCTCTTACCACGCCCACAAGGGACATCCATCCAAACATCAGGGTGATACCCAAAAGCCACCAGAAATTGGGCTGGACCACGCTGGAAAGGATGATGAGAAGGAAGAGCGTGGGAAGGCTTGACCAGATCTCGATAAATCTCTGGCCGAAAATATCAACTGACCCCCCATAGTAGCCCTGCAAGGCTCCTGCCATAATCCCGATACCAGAGGAGCAGATTGTCAGGGTCAGGCCGAAAAATACTGAAATCCTGAACCCGTACAAAAGGCGGGCCACAACATCCCTTCCCCTGTCATCCGTCCCAAGCCAGTTGGTTCTTGAAGGAGGAGACGGGGCAGGGCCGTCCAGATTGTAGTTGATGGTGTTATATGAAAAAGGGATAACAGGATTGATCATCCACCCCTTTTTATTGATCAGTTCAATTACATAAGGGTCCCTGTAATCGGCCGGGGCTTGAAACTCCCCTCCAAATTGGGTTTCTGCATACTCTTTTACAAGGGGGCAGTAAAAACTTGAATCATAATAGATTAAAAGGGGTTTGTCATTGGAGATCAGTTCTGAAAAAAGAGTGAGGACAAATAAAATAGAGAAAAGATAAAGGCTTAAGTATCCGCGTTTGTTGGCACGAAACCTGTCCCATCTTTCCTGATTTATTTTTGTCAGGTTTATTTTTGTAAGGTTAATTTTCGGCATATTAATTTTTTTTATGGGCATCACCTTTTTTCAAAATCAATTCTAGGGTCTACAATGGTATAGGTGATATCACTGATAATTGACAATATCAGGCCCATGAGGGTAAAGATGTAAAGGGTTGCAAACATGAGGGGAAAATCCCTCTGGAGCGTTGCCTGGAACCCTAAAAGCCCCATGCCGTCCAAAGAAAAAATGACCTCAATGAGCATGGACCCCGTAAAAAAAAGGCCGATAAAGGCAGATGGGAAACTGGCAATGACAAGGATCATGGCGTTCCTGAAAACATGGCCGTAAAGAATCTTGTTTTCAGTCAGCCCCTTTGCCCTTGCCGTGACCACATACTGCTTGCTGATTTCATCCAGAAATGAGTTTTTGGTTAAAAATGTCAGGGTGGCAAACCCGCCGATTACCAGGGCAAGAGTGGGAAGGGCCATATGCCAGAAATAATCAAGGACTTTTCCCATAAGGGACAGCTGATCAAAATTCACGGAAACAAGCCCCCGCAAGGGGAACCAGTTAAAATAGGTGCCGCCGGCAAAAAGGATGATCAAAAGAATGGCAAACAAAAACACAGGAATGGCATTGCAGACGATGATCACCGTGCTTGTCCAGATATCAAACCGCGAAGAATGTTTTAATGCTTTTTTAATGCCAAGGGGGATGCAGACAAGGTGGATGATGATGGTGCTCCAGAGCCCCAGGGAAACGGACACGGGTATTCTTTCCACGATGAGCTCCACCACGGATCTGCCCCGAAAAAGGCTGTCACCGAAATCAAAGAAGAAAAAATCCTTGAGCATTTTAAAGTATCTCACATGTATGGGCTTATCAAATCCGAAGCGTTTTTCGATCTCGGCAATCACTTCCGGGTCCAGGCCCTGGGCGCCCCTGTAACTGCTTTTTTCCTTGAGATCCGTCTGTGTAAGTTCGGTTTTTCTGGAGCCTGTCACCTGCTCCATAATGCCGGAATCAAGGCCCTGCATTTTTGCAATCAATTGATCAACAGGTCCCCCAGGGGCAATCTGGATGATAAAAAAATTAATGGTGACAATGGCAATCAGAGTCGGGATGACCAGGAGCAGTCTGCGAATGATGTATGAGCCCATGATATTCTTTTATTGGTATCCTTTATTTTCTGATATTCCGGTTGGGTAAAGATGCCTGTTTGTCCTTGTCAATCCACCAGGTGTCAATGAACCCGATTGCATACTTTGGCCTGAGGGCAGGTTTTGCAAATTTGTTCCAATAAGCTACCCGAAATTTGCTTAAGTGCCATTCCGGGATGACAAAGAAATTGTATTGGAGTACCCGGTCAAGAGCCCTTCCATAATAAAGCAGAGCTTGTTTGTCCGTCTGGTTTTCAACTATTTTTTCCGTGAGAAAGTCAATGGCAGGGTCGTTTACCCCGGCCGTATTGTATGTGGAATCGAGAAATCCTGAATGCCATACGATTTTCAGGTTGGCAGATGGAAACGGGTTTGCCGAATATCCGCCGGAAATCATGTCAAAGTCGCGTGCCCGGCTTCGATTGATAAACTGGGTGGTATCCACACGCCTTATATTCATGGCAATTCCAAGTTTCTTCAGGTTGTCCTGAATGGGGATGGCAATACGTTCCATGGTGGGGCTGTACAAGAGCAGTTCAAACTCCATGATTTTATTGGTTTGTTTATGGGTCATTTTCCTGTTGATAATTTCCCAGCCTGCTTTTTTGAGGATCGAAAGCGCGATTCTCATCTGGGGCCGGATATTGCCGCTGCCGTCCGTTACAGGGGGTTGATATTCTTTGGTATAAACCCGTGGCGGGATTTTGTCCTTAATAGGTTCAAGGCAGGCAATCTCCTGCAGGGATGGCAGACCCTTTGCTTCATACTCCGTATTCTGGAAATAGCTGCGGGTTCTTGTATACTGGTTATAAAACAGGTGCTGGTTCATCCATTCAAAATCCATGGCATAGGTCAAAGCTTCTCGAACCCTTACATCCTTGAATACCTCTTTTTGTGTGTTAAAGACCAGCGCCTGCATGGCCTGGGGGATATCATGGGGGATCTCTTCTTTTATGATATTTTTTTTATCAAAATTATCACCTTTATACAGAGTGGCCCATTGTTTTGCCACATTCTCTGCCCTGAAATCAAACTCTCCGGCTTTAAAGGCTTCCAGGGTGACGACCTCGTCCTTGTAATAGTCATACCGGATAAAATCAAAATTATGCCGGCCCTTGTTAACTGCAAGATCTTTTGCCCAATAATCCTTTAGTCTTTTTACCACCACATACTGCCCCATTTTAAAGGCATCAATGGTAAAGCCGGAACTGCCCAAAGGCACCTGGGTGGTGGGCTCGGAAAAATCTCTTGTTTCCCAATAATGCTTTGGCAGGATGGCAAGGCCTGCAAGGGAGTGCAAAAGATCCAGCTGGCTTTTTTTAAGGGTGAACTTTACTTTGTGGGAATCCAGGGCTTCAACATGGGCGACATTTTTATAATAGCTTTTAAACTGGGGAACCCCCTGTGTCATGAACGTGTTAAAGGTAAACACCACGTCCTGGGCCGTAATGCTTTTTCCATCCTGGAATCTTGCTTTTTTATTGATGTAAAAAATAATCCATGTAAAGTCTTTTGAATATTCTATTTTTTCAGCAATTAAGGGGTAGAGCACATCTATCTCATCATCGGAAGCGACCATCAGGGTGTCATAGAGTTGGTCACTTCCCTGGGCTGTGTCCCCTCTCTGGGCATATCTATTGAAACTGTCAAAGGTGCCCGTGGTGGAAAGGGTTACAGATCCGCCCCTGGGGGCATCCGGATTTACGTAATCAAAATGTGTAAACCCCGGGCCATACTTTGGTGTATCCCTTAAAGAGAAATGACTGGATATGATTGAATTTTCATCTGCCAGGCAGAACCCGGCCATTGCAAGGATGATGAATATAATGATTGCTTTTTTCACAATTGACCCCTTAAGTTTGTCCCTAAGATACTGAATGAGCGTTTACAAATTTGTATTTTAGACTGTTTTGCAATTATGAACAAGGAGGAAGTCGCTTATTTTTTACCCGTGTCCAATTAATAAATTTAAAATTGACCCTAATTCTGATATGGATATTTTCCAGGCTTGTAATTTCCGGGCTTGTAATTCCCGGGCTTGTAATTCAATGGTGAATGCCATATTTTAAATCTGTTATGATCACAAATCAGCAAACATACTGGGATAAAGCAGCATCCAAAAAAGAATTTACCACCCCCTTTCAGATGGATAGGTTTAAATCCTTTGTGCCAGAAGAATCCGTGATCCTGGATGTGGGCTGTGGATATGGCCGCACCTTAAATGAGCTTTATCAGGAAGGGTTTAAAAAAATCTGTGGTATTGATTTTTCACAAAAAATGGTTGAAAGAGGAAGCCGTCTTTATCCCCATCTTGATTTAAAAAAATGCGCCACCACATTTCCTTTTGAGGACAATACCTTTGATGCTGTGGTGTTGATTGCGGTTTTAACATGTATTGTGGAAGATAAAGATCAGGGGCAGCTTTTGGATGAAATAGAGCGGGTGTTAAAACCCCATGGGATTTTGTATATAAATGATTTTTTGATCAACAAGGACCAGCGCAATATAGACCGCTATGAAGCCTGTCAAAAAACCTGTGG
>JAHJDU010000182.1 GCA_018812385.1 Pseudomonadota bacterium | reverse complement strand
TGTCAACGACCTTTCCAATGACCAGTACCAGTATGAATCAAGGGACCGGACAATCGGATATAAGGTTAAAAATGTAATTCTGGTCCCTTTAAGGAATAAAGATCGCATTATTGGCATACTTGCAGCCGATAATAAAAAAACAGGGGATTTTGATAATACTGATCTTGAAACTTTGAATACCATTTCAGCTACTGTTGCACTTTCAATTGAAAATGCCCGGGTTTCACGAGAATTGAGAAAAGCCTATGAAGAATTAAAAAGCCTGAACAGTGCAAAAGATAAAATGATCAACCATTTGTCCCATGAGCTGAAAACGCCTGTGGCAATCCTTTTAAGCTCTTTTAAAATCCTTTCAAAAAGGTTGGCAGATCTCCCTGAAGAAACCTGGCGACCAACCATTGAAAGGATTAGCAGGAGCCTGGATCGTATTATCGGGATTGAAGGTGAAGTTTATGATATTGTTGAAAAAAAAGAAGTTTTTCATCATAAGGTTTTTTCCCTTATTCTGGAACAATGCCAGGATGAATTAGAAGCCCTTATTGCAGAGGAGACCGGTGAAAAAGGAATCCTTACCAAAGTGCGGCAAAAGATTGAAGACATTTTCAGCCCACGTGATCTTGTTGTCAAAGATATTTTTCTAGATCAGTTTGTTGAAAAAAGAATTAAAACCATTCAGCCGGATATGGCCCATAGAGATATCTCCCTTATCACAAGTCTTGAATCTTCTTCCTTGATTCAAATGCCTTCTGAACCCTTAAAAAAAACAGTGGATGGACTTATACGGAATGCCGTTGAAAATACACCAGATGGGGGGGAAATAGAGATCCTTGTTCATCAAAAAGATAATGGAATAGAGTTTATGGTAAAAGACCATGGAATCGGACTTACCCAGGAAGCCCAAAAAAGAATTTTTGAAGGTTTTTTCTCCACCCAGGAGACAATGAATTACTCTTCAAAACAGCCCTTTGATTTTAATGCAGGGGGAAAAGGTGCTGATCTTCTGCGGATGAAAATATTTTCAGAAAGATTTAATTTTAAAATTTCCATGACATCAAACCGGTGCCGCCGTATTCCTGAAAACAAGGATGCCTGTCCCGGTTCAATCCAGGACTGCAAAAAAATTGCAGGACCTGCATGTGATGGTTATACAATTGTAACCTGCTTTTTTCCTTTTCCAAAACACAGCTGAATCCTTACATGGATGTATTCTTGTAAGACGTGGAAGTAATCAATATTTTCCCGGTCCACATTCCGTTCTTGAGGAAAAGACGGAAAGATATCTTGAAAAATTTTTCTTGACAGATATCTGATGTGTGATATATCAGATATCTATAACACAATAAATGATCGCCTGTGGAATGCTGCAGGTTTTAATCCCTGCAACTACAGGGAAAAGACAATTAATAATGGAGGTAGCCCAATGAAAATGACCACTGAAGAAGCCTTTATAAAAGTTCTCCAGATGCATGGTATTGAACACGCGTTTGGTATTATTGGTTCGGCAATGATGCCGGTCTCTGACCTGTTTCCCAAAGCAGGCATCACTTTCTGGGATTGCGGGCATGAAGGCAACGCGGGCATGATGGCTGATGGTTTTACCCGGGCTTCCGGCAAGATGTCCATGATGGTGGCCCAGAACGGCCCGGGCATCACCAACTTTGTTACACCAGTAAAAACTGCCTATTGGAACCACACCCCACTGCTCTTGGTAACCCCCCAGGCAGCAAACAAAACCATGGGTCAGGGCGGTTTCCAGGAAGTTCCCCAGATGGCTGTGTTCAAGGACATGGTAGCTTATCAGGAAGAAGTGCTGCATCCCTCCCGCATAGCCGAGGTTCTCAACCGTGTCATCATGCAGGCAAAACGTGCCTCTGCCCCGGCCCAGATCAATATTCCTCGTGACTTCTGGACCCAGGTTATTGACATTGAACTGCCAGCCATTGTGGAGCTCGAACTTCCCGCTGGTAGCGAGAACGCAATCGCCCGGGCAGCTGAGCTTCTGTCCAACGCAAAATTCCCTGTCATACTCAACGGCGGCGGCGTTGTTATCGGCGGCGCAATCAAAGATTCAATCGCTTTGGCAGAAAGACTGGATGCACCGGTCTGCTGCGGTTACCAGCACAATGATGCTTTCCCCGGAAGCCATCGGCTGTACACAGGAACCTTGGGTTACAATGGTTCAAAAGCGTCTATGGAACTGATCGCCAAGGCAGACGTTGTTCTGGCCCTGGGTACCCGTTTGAACCCCTTCTCCACCCTTCCCGGTTACGGCATTGACTATTGGCCCACCAGCGCATCCATCATCCAGGTTGACATCAACCCCAACCGCATCGGCCTAACCAAAAAAATCACAGTGGGCATCGTTGGCGACGTCAAAAAAGTTGCTAACGGCATTCTTGCTCAGCTGTCAACTACTGCCGGTGATGCTGACCGTAAAGCCCGCAAGGCAACCATTATAAAGATCAAAGCAGACTGGGACAAACAACTGGCTGGCATGGATCACGAACAGGATGATCCTGGCACAACATGGAACGAGCGTGCCCGTAAGCGTGACCCCGAAAAAATCACCTCCCGCATGGCATGGCGTGCCATCAAAGCCGCTCTTCCCGAAAACGCAATCATCTCTTCGGACATCGGGAACAGCTGTGCCCTCGGCGCTGCGTATCCGACCTTTGAACAAGGCCGCAAATACTTGGCCCCGGGCATGTTCGGACCCTGCGGTTACGGTTTCCCGGCCATCCTGGGTGCCAAAATTGCACAGCCGGATGTTCCTGTGGTTGGTTTTGCCGGTGACGGTGCATTTGGTATCTCAATGAACGAAATGACTGCCTGCGGTCGTGACCAATGGCCTGCCATTACCATGATCATCTTCCGCAACTTTCATTGGGGTGCTGAAAAGCGGAACACCACCCTCTGGTATTCCGACAATTTTGTGGGAACCGAGCTGAACCGCGATGTTAACTACGCGCAAATTGCAAAAGCCTGCGGTGTTGAAGGTGTTCAGGCAATTTCCATGGATGATTTGACCGAAAAACTTTCCGCTGCCATACGGCTCCAGATGGAAGAAGGCAAAACCACCTTCATAGAGGTTATGACCAACCAGGAACTGGGGGAACCCTTCCGTCGCGATGCCATGACAACACCGGTTATAGTTGCAGGAATCGACAAGGCTGACATGCGTCCTCAGAAAGGTGTATAAAAAAAATTAAAAGGAAAAAATCATGGAAACAAACAAGAACTGGCTGGAATATGATGTCGAAGAAATGGTAGCAGGCGACAAAGATGCCCTGTGGCATCATTTAAAGCCCCACAAATGCTTTGAGACCCAGGAACAGATGATCATTGTAGAGGGAAAAGGCCTCATGGTCAAAGATATCCGGGGACGTGAATACCTTGATGCCACCTCGGGCGGAGTCTGGAGCGTCATGGTAGGATATGGCCGTGATTCCATTGCCGAGGCAGTTTGCGAGCAAATGAAAAAAATGAATTATTTTGCAGGGGCCTACGGCAATATACCTGCCATTAAATTTGCTAAAAAGCTTTTGGAAAAACTGCCCAACCATGACAAAGTCTATTTCTCCAACTCCGGCTCTGAAGCCAATGAAAAAGCGTTTAAGATTGTTCGCCAGGCTTCCAGAATCAGTCCTGGGCGAAAAGGCAAATATAAAATAATGTACAGGGACCGGGATTATCACGGAACCACCATCTGCGCAATAAGCGCCTCGGGCCATGCCCAGAGAAAACAGGATTTTGGTCCCTTTGTAGAAGGTTTTGTGGAATTTCCCCATTGTGCCTGTTATAGATGCCCATATGATAAAACCTATGGAGAATGTAAAATTGAGTGTGCCCGCAAAGTCGAGGATATCATCCTTACGGAAGGCGCTGATACAATTGGTGGCCTGATTGTCGAGCCCATAACGGCAGGAGGTGGAATCCTTGTGCCGGTTAAGGAATATTATCCGATTTTGCAGGAAATCTGTAAAAAATATGATATCTGGCTTATCGTGGATGAAGTGGTCTGCGGATTTGGGAGGACAGGCAAATTCTGGGGCCATGAGCATTATGACTTTGATCCGGATATTATTACCATGGCAAAAGGTCTTGCAAGTTCATATGAAGCATTATCTGCAACCGTTGTTAAGCAGAAAGTCTATGATGTGTTTTTGAATGACCCGAAAAATCCTGCCACCCGTCTTGATTATTTCAGGGACATCAGCACCTATGGCGGATGTACCGCTCCCATGACTGCTGCACTTGAAAGCACCAGGATCATCGAAGATGAAAACCTTGTTGAAAACAGCAGGGTTATGGGCGAATACCTGCTTGAACGACTGAGCGAACTGAAAAAATATGATTGTGTGGGTGAAGTCAGAGGAAAGGGACTTTTCTGCGGTATTGAGTATGTCAACAATAAAGAGACCAAAGAACCTGTCACAGAAGAACAGATGGCACAGCTCATGGGCAATGTCTTAGGCCAAAACGTGATTGTGGGAAGGACCAACTCCAGTTTTCACGGGTTGAACAATGTCATGAACTTTGCCCCCTGCCTGATCATCACAAAGGAACAGGTAGATATCATTGTTGCCGCAGTGGCAACTGCCATAGAAAAAACATTTTAAATTTTAATGTACTAGTACAGCCATCCATATTTAAAGGAGATAAATCATGTTAATCGGAATACCAAAAGAAATAATGTACAAAGAGAACAGGGTTGCAGCACTTCCGGAAACGGTTGAAAAATTTAAAAAATTGGGTTTTGATGTGATTGTTGAAACAAAGGCCGGGGCCGGGGCTTTTGCCGATGATGACGCATACCTAAAAGCCGGGGCGCAAATTGCAGCTGATGCAGCCGAGGTTTTTGACAAATCAGATGTTATTTTGAAAGTCAAGGAACCCATGTTTAACGAGCAGTTCAATAAGCATGAGATCGACATGTTAAAAGAAAACCAGAGGCTTATTACTTTTATCCATCCGGCAGCTCCTTCAAATCATGGGGATGTAAAAAGACTACAGGAAAGAAACATCACGGCATTTACAATGGACGGCATTCCCAGGATTTCAAGAGCCCAGCGAATGGATCCCTTGACTTCCATGAGTGCCATAACCGGCTATAAAGCCATCATTATTGCTGCAGCTAATTTTCCAAAATTCATCCCCATGGTCGGTACGTCCATTGGAATGATAAAACCAGCCAATATTCTGGTGATTGGTTGCGGTGTTGTTGGACTTCAGGCAATAGCAACAGGGAAAAGGCTGGGGGGTATTGTAAAGGCGGTTGATATAAGGCCGGATGCAAAAAAAGAAGCTGAGAGCTTAGGTGTCAAGGTGGTGGGATTTGATGCACCCCCCGAACTTGCCGTTGGAAAAGGCGGATATGCCAAAGCCCTTTCTAAAGAATGGCTTGAAAAGGAAAGGCAAGCTCTGGCTCCTTTGGTTGCAGAATCTGATATCATTATTCTCAGCGCCCTTGTCCCGGGAGAAGTTGCCCAGCATGTGATCACTAAAGAAATGGTTGAAACAATGAAACCCGGATCTGTTATCATTGATGTATCCATTGACCAGGGAGGAAATTGTGAGATAACAGATCCTGGAAAAGAATTAATGCATAAGGGTGTCTACATCTGTGGAATAAAAAACATACCTGGATCAGTACCAGTTCATTCTTCCTGGCTCTATGCCAATAATCTTTATTATTTTGTTGAGAACCTTTATAAAGATGGGACAGACGACTTTGACATGGATGATGAAATCATCAAAGGCGCTCTTGTGACCCACAAAGGCAAACTCTATCACGAAGGTACTATCAAGGCCATGGGGCAAACTGATCATTAAAAATTTTCCAGGAGCAAACCAATGACAAATCTTTTATTGATGGCCGGGGTTTTTCTGTTTTCCTTTGTGGTTGGATATTTTTTGATTTCCAGAATACCCACATTGCTTCATACACCTTTGATGTCCATGACAAATGCCATCTCGGCTGTAACCATACTGGGAGTTTTGATTCTTTTCTCAGTCGCTTCAACCCGGACCGAGCAGATTATAGGATCTATTGCCTTTGTCATGGCATCTTTCAACCTTGTAGGTGGTTTTGCGATTACCGACAGAATGTTAAGGCTGTTCAAGAAAAAAGAAAGGGGGGCTGAAAAATCATGATAGAAACTTACTCTGCCATGAATCTGTTCCTGGATTTTAGTGTAATCGGCATCCTTATACTGGGAATCTGGCTGTTTCACTGGCCCCACAGGGCAAAGTTCGGCAACCTTACCGCAGCTTTTGCATTAGCCTGTGCTGCGGCTCTGATTCTATATCGAAACGGAACCATGTACCCTGGTATTATGCTGTTATCCCTTGTGGTCGGTTCCGGGGCCGGATATTGGGTGGCCAGGAGAATTACCATGATTCAGATTCCGGCCATGGTTGCCTTTCAGCATGGTGCCGGAGGTGTTGCTGCTTTTTGTCTTTCCCTTGCCGAACTGATGCGGGGATCTCAACACCTTGGGATGGTGAATGAAATTTCCGGGCTCCTGGGGCTTGCTATTGGATCCTTGACATTCAGCGGATCCATGATCGCCGGCGGGAAACTGTCAAACAAGCTTGGCCAGACCCCACGCATCCTTCCGAAACACACATGGCTTGTAATGATAAACCTTGCTGCCATTATCGCACTGATTATTGCATCAGTATATGCGCCAATGGGCAGCCGGATATTCCTTTATATTTCAATCATTTTATTGTCAATTGTCTTTGGAATTATTTTTTCCATTCGGATTGGCGGAGCTGACATGCCGGTTTTGATTTCATTTTTAAATGCAACCGCAGGTGTGGCTGCTGCCTTTTGCGGCATGATTATCGAAAACAAGCTGTTAATTTCCTGCGGGGCCACTGTGGCTGCTTCAGGATCAATACTGACCCATGTCATGTGCCGGGCAATGAATCGAAGTCTTTTCAGGGTTTTTGTTCCTCTTGAAAAACCCAGGCTGAAGCCGGCAGTTAAGACTGAGCAAACCCAGATTGCAGATCCTGTTGAAAAACAAATCCTTCATCAACCAATTGAAAAAAATAATTTTCAAACGGCTGTTGAAATAGCCCGCAATGCAAATAAAATCATTATTGTTCCCGGCTATGGCATGGCTGTTGCTCAGGCACAATTCGAAGTGATTAATTTTTCAAATAAACTGCTTGCCCTGGGCAAGGAAGTGAAATTTGCCATCCATCCCGTTGCAGGAAGAATGCCCGGGCATATGAATGTGCTTCTTGCAGAAGCCGGTGTTGACTATGATCTGCTGGAAGAAATGGATGCCATAAATCCTGAATTCAAAAACACTGATTTGTCCCTGGTTATAGGCGCCTGTGATGTGGTGAATCCTGCAGCCATAGAAACTGACGGTTCCCCCATATCCGGCATGCCGATTTTACTGACCCATGAATCAAAACATGTGGTGTGCTGTAACCTGGATGATAAACCCGGATACTCAGGTGTTGAAAATCCTCTGTATAAAAACGATAATACAATTATGCTTCTTGGGAATGCCAAAGAAACAGTCCGGCAATTGCTTGATAATCTTTCAGAGATAAAACCTGCTGTTGAAGAATCATCAAGCCAGGACAACCCAAAGGACCACTTGGATTCTGCCATAACGGCATTGTCATCAGCCAGAAAAATTATTATTATCCCCGGATATGGCATGGCTCTGGCACAGGCACAGTTCAAAGTGGTAGAGCTTGCATCAATTCTTGAATCCAGGGGTGCCCAGGTAAAATTTGCAATTCATCCCGTTGCTGGAAGAATGCCCGGGCACATGAATGTTCTTCTTGCTGAAGCAGAAGTCGATTATGATAATCTTTATGAGATGGATGACATCAACCCGGAATTTTCACAAACAGATGCTGTTCTTGTTTTTGGTGCCTGTGACGTAGTAAACCCGGCAGCAATGGAGACAGAAGGCACACCTATTTCCGGGATGCCGATACTTTTGGCCCATGATGCAAAAACAATAATCGTGTGCAATTTTGATGCAAAACCGGGTTATTCCGGGGTAGAAAATACCTTATATGATAATCCAAAAACGATAATGCTGTTAGACGATGCAGCAGCAACTGCAACCAATTTGATTGAGGCCTTAAAATCAATGTAACCTGTAAAGCAGTTATAATGCCTTTGGTTTTGATTATACCCTTGATGAGAAATTTCTCTAAATTATAAATAAACAATGCTGGTGAGGACAATAATGGAAGTTCAATTGAATATTTTATCCCTTAGAGAACAGGTGTATACCTATTTGCGAAAGCAGATGAACCTTGGAGTTTTGCTTCCCGGTTCAACCATCAATATTGGTGAAATAGCCAGCCAGCTAGGCATAAGCAAGACCCCCTTAAGAGATGCACTGATTCACCTTGAAGTAGAAGGGTTTGTAACGATTTTACCCAGACGGGGGGTCTGTGTGAACGTGCTTGAACTCAGGGACGTTAGAAATGCCTATAATGCCATTGGAATGGTGGAAGCCTCCATTGTCATGAATTGTTTTGACCGGATTGAACCTTCTCACATTTTAAAGCTTGAACAACTGAATGAGATAATAATTCTGGACATTGAAAAAAATGATTTTACCCGGCTTTTTAATACCAATGTTGAGTTCCACGATGTTTATCTTGATATTTCAAAAAATGAACTGATAAAAAAATTCATCCTCCCTATAAAACAGCGTCTTTATGATTTTCCCAGACAAAATTATATCAAAGAATGGGAAATAAAAAACTGTGAAGAGCACCAGCAGTTTATCGATTGTTTAAAACAGGGAAAGCCTGAAAAAGCTGCAAAGGTATTAAAGGATGTCCACTGGTCTTTTGAATATCAGAAAAATTTTATAAAAAATTT
>JAHJDU010000659.1 GCA_018812385.1 Pseudomonadota bacterium | reverse complement strand
TTTTGGAGGTGGATGAAAAATGAGAATTGAAGTGGCAGCAAGAAATTATACTGTTCCATCTGGTGGGACAGTAATGATTCAAGCGGATGCGGTGGATTGCGGACCAAATGATAACAGATGGTTGCAATTTGCCGCCAATCAAGGGAATATTGACAAGCAGGGAATTTTTAAAGCTCCTGTTGTCAAAGTAGATACTGATGTGCAGATTACGATTAAGTCTGTGCATCGTGTTGGAGGAGCTAGACTCTCTGAGACAGTAATTGTTACTGTCAAAAAAGAAGAGGAGAAAAAGGAGACAAAAAAAGCAAAAAGGCTTGAGCCTCGCGCTCATGGTCAAAATGGCCGATATTCCATCTCTGTCCAAGTAACTGACCAAAAGGACGGAGGAGTAGGTTGTAAATGCGGCATCGAATTGTTTGACAACGGATTAAAATTCGATGAACATGGGCAGCCTGTGAATGGGATTTTACCTAATGGAGATCGTAATTATCAGAAATTTACTGATGACAACGGTTTCTGTTCTGTGGATTTAAAACAATTCACAGAAAAAGAAAGAGTGATTCATATTCGGGTTGCTGGGTCAGAACTGGACAGGGAGTTAATGTTAGAAGGTCCGAAACTTCCAGCAATTAAACCAACAACAGGAAATTGGATGGCCCATTATCGGCACGTCAAAGCAGAATTAGAAAAAAGGAGGAGATAAAATGAGTACAATCATAATGATAATGGCGGTGCTTGGAATTGTCGGGCTGGTCGCATTAGCGTGGTTTGGCCGCAACGCAGTTATAAATAGTTTACAACCAGTTGTGGCCAGTATTAGGGCGACCATTTCTCGCAACAAAAAATTGTCGGCTATCGTAGCAGGCATTCTTTTGTTGATCATGGCTATAATTTTGATCATCAGAAGAGAGGATGCGGGATTTTGGTTGTATTGGTTGTTCACGGCTATTATAATTGCCGGCATTATTATTGCGGCAATAAAAATTTCCGTAGTCGGCAATTATTGTAAACACATTTGTGTGCAACTTTGGCTAAACAATAATTGGCGACTGGTTGCTTTGTTGATTTTGGCGATCCATTTTTCAATTTCAGCTTTTTTAGCTGGATTTGGAGCGCCAATTTTGACCACAGAGGGGAAAAAAGCAACAGCTCCAGTTAGGGCTTATTTAGAAGAGGATAATTCATTTTCTACAAATTTGAATTATATTCTCTTTGGAGAAAAAAAGCCCATACTGGATAAAAAAGTTGTGAAAGAGAAAAAACATTATCCAAGTTGGATGCATATCAAAATTGCATTATTACTTTGGATTTTATTTTTTATTTACTTTCCAATAGCGTTAAGAGAAGAAATAATTAAAGCTATTAATTCTGCTATTGAAAAAGTAGAAAAAAAGATAGTAGGTAGAAAGGGTGGAGATGTAACAACAAAAGCAACACCTGCGACTTCTGCTACTGCCACGACTACTGTGACAAGCACTGCTGGGGGGAAAGCTGCTGATAGTTTTTCCACTCAATTAGGTATTGAAATCATTGTCGAGTCCCTTATGGAGCTCGGCAAAGTTTTAATAAGGAGGGCAAAAAGATGAAAGAAGGGATTAAAAATGCCGTTGAAAAATATGGCAAGATACTGTTCCTTGCAATTTTAGGGGCAGTAGTTGTTAATATACTTCTTCCAATCCATTGGCGATTTTTTTTCGCCATTGTTGTGTTTTTGGTTGTCCTAAATACAATATTGGAAGTATTAGAAAAGGACAACGCCACAAAGCGCTTGACCAAAAAATTATTGTTATTCGGAACTGGATTAGTTGCTTTTGTGGGATTACGAATTGCTGCTGACTACCTGTTCAACATGCCAATTATTGATTCTTTTAATGACTTAGGAAAAGTCAAAGGGATTACTGGCATGGCCTATCAGGGAGCAACGCAGGCATTAATTTTAGAATTAATGTTTTTGTTGCCAGGAATAGGGATTGCCTACGGACTTGTCAAGGGCGGTTCAAAAACAAAAGGCATGATTTATATAATGTCATGCTTGATGTTTTTTGTTGTCCTGTGGCAAGTAAAACAGGTTGAGCATAGCAAAGCTATGAAGCACTATGCTCAGGCCACAATT
>JAHJDU010000181.1 GCA_018812385.1 Pseudomonadota bacterium | reverse complement strand
TTTTTTCTTGAGTATAGAGAAAAATACTGTTGATTCCCAGTCTTAAAATTTGAAACACAAGGAATTTTTGTTTAATGCATTCTAAAACCATAGATAAGACCCTTTTAAAAGAAATAAATAAACGCCGTACCTTTGCAATTATCAGTCATCCTGATGCAGGCAAGACAACTTTGACAGAAAAATTACTGCTATTTGGCGGTGCCATACAACAGGCCGGGGCTGTTAAATCCAGGAAAATTGCCAGAGCAGCCACCAGTGATTTTCTTTCCATTGAACAGGAAAGAGGGATCAGTGTGTCCTCCTCTGTTATGAAGTTTAATTATAAAGGGTATGAGATTAATCTTCTGGACACCCCGGGTCATAAGGACTTTTCCGAGGACACCTACAGGGTTTTGACTGCTGTGGACTGTGCAGTCATGATTATTGATAATGCAAAAGGCGTTGAACCACAAACCCAGAAATTAATGGAAGTCTGCAGGATGCGCAACACCCCCATTATAACCTTTATTAACAAGCTGGACAGGGAAGGCATGGAACCCCTGGATATTTTTGAAGATATCGAAGACAAGCTTCAGATAGAATGTGTGCCCTTAAGCTGGCCCATTGGGATGGGAAAGAGGTTTAAAGGTGTGTATAATCTTAGAAAAAAGGAATTGGGCATTTTTTCTCCCGGGTATACGCCAAAGGATGATGATGGCGTATTTATAGATGATTTAGCGGATCCAAGGCTTGATGAGATGATTTCCGAGACCCAGGCAGAACAGCTCAGGAATGATGTGGATTTAATCAATGGCGCATCTGAGCCTTTTGATATGGATTTGTATTTGAATGGTACTCAGACTCCTGTTTTTTTTGGCTCTGCCATTAATAATTTTGGAGTCAGAGAAATGCTGGATGCCTTTGTGGAAATTGCACCACCTCCTGGAAAGCGTCACACAGCAACAAGGGATGTGGAACCTCATGAAAACGAATTTTCAGGATTTACATTTAAAATTCAGGCCAATATGGACCCGGAGCACCGGGACAGAATCGCTTTTTTCAGGATTTGTTCCGGTAAATTTACCAAGGGTATGAAGGTCAGACACCACAGGATTGGAAAAGATATTAAACTTTCCAATGCCACTATTTTTATGGCCCAGGAAAGAAACAATATTGAAGAGGCCTATCCCGGCGATATCATAGGGATACATAACCACGGCACCATCAAAATAGGTGACACTTTTACCTCAAAGGAACCTTTAAAATTTTTAGGCATTCCCAGTTTTGCTCCTGAACACTTCAGACGGGTGATTTTAAAAGATCCCCTGAAAGCAAAAGCCTTGCACAAGGGGTTGGTTCAGCTGTCAGAAGAGGGTGCCATACAGGTATTCAGTCCTTTGCTGGGGAACCTGCATATTGTTGGTGCAGTCGGGGTGCTTCAGTTTGATGTGACCATGGCACGGCTTAAAGCAGAATATAATGTAAATGCCAGCTATGAAACCATTGATTTCTCCGTTGCAAGATGGGTAACCTGTGAAGATGAAAAAATGCTGAAAGAGTTTAAAAAGAAAAATGAATCATATCTGACACTGGATTCAGAGGGGTGGCTGACCTTTTTGACGACAAGTGAGTATCAACTGGGATTTACCATGGAAGAGTGGCCGCAGATAGTCTTTCATAAGACAAGAGAGCATAATCAGTGCTGATCGAAAATTGCCAATTTCCCCGAATACTGTGTTGGGCCTGCTGCTAAATATGAACCTTATCCTTTTAGATACCAGAGATTTTATTGACCCTGAGCGGGTCAGGATCAAAGGCAGGAGGTTTAAGCATTTAGTCACTGTCAACAAGGTCATGGAAAATGATCAAGTGGTCTGCGGCCTTTTAAACGATAAGATCGGTACTGGCCTGGTTAAAAAAATATCACATGATTTTATCGACATGGAAATCTGCCTTGACCATGATCCACCAGACCCATTAGCCTTGACACTTGTGTTAGCCCTGCCAAGACCGAAAATGCTCAAACGGATTATTGAGAGCGTCACAAGTCTGGGGGTTAAGAACATTTATCTGATCAATTCATGGCGGGTGGAAAAAAGCTTCTGGCAAAGCCCGTTGCTGAATCATGATGAGCTTGAAAAGCACATGATCCTGGGATTGGAACAAGCTAAGGATACTGTATTGCCCAGGATTTATCAAAAAAGATTTTTTACCCGTTTTGTAAAGGAAGAACTGCCGCTTATTGCAAAAGACAGCCTGTGTATGACAGCCCATCCAAAGGCCTCAAGTATTTGTCCGGCAGGTGTAAATAAAGAGATCACCCTTGTGATAGGGCCTGAAGGAGGGTTTATTGATATTGAAATTGACACTTTGGAGCAAGAAGGTTTTGCTTCATATCACATCGGGCCAAGAATTTTAAGGGTTGAAACTGCGGTTACTTATTTAATATCGCGATCGTATAGATAAAAAGTACACGTCGAAAAATTTGGCTTCGCGTCTTCGACCCAGGGTTTTCGGTTAGGCACAAAATATAAGGAATTTTTAAATGAAAGATAAAAAGAAGATTGATAAAGAACGGCAGATGTCCTATGACAGCTTGCCCCCCAGTGTTAAAGAAAGCTTGACCGAAGAAGAAAAACAG
>JAHJDU010000180.1 GCA_018812385.1 Pseudomonadota bacterium | reverse complement strand
CCACTATGATTGGGGTGATCTCTTCTTCGGGAATTTGGGGTATTAAATTACTTGTACTCATACATTGTACTATTACCATCTTGCTTCATGGTTGTCTACACTTTTTTTTGCTACCCACTCACTTTTTGGGATCTTACGGAGGCTATTAATAAAACACTAATTTTCCACAAAATTCTATTCTCATTTTGCGAATTGTTCATCGTCTTGTCCTCTTTTTCAGATATTCATTCATACTCGGGCCCTTCATTTTTAAAAATCAACATACTATTAATTGTGGTGTAAGACAAATAAATTTTCAAACAACAATTCAAATTGAAAGAGAGCAGACCCAAATGAAGCAACAAAAAAAAGTTGCAACATAATTGGAGACTAAAAACATTCTGGGGATCTCAATTTCAATGCAAAAGACGCCCTTTTTATAAATGAATTTCTATCATATTAGGCTGTAATCCATCTTGTTTTTATAGATGTATCGCACCGGTGACGACACCATGACATCGACAGGCCGTGCAGATCAGCAGAGAGCCTTTTACTCGGTCTATATTATCTGACAGGTTGTAAAGGTCTTCCGGCCGGTACCCGCCGATTCCGGGTGCCAGTTGCCGACTCTTCAGCACCAGAGGCTCAAACGATTCAAAAGACAAAGATTCAAGGAACTGGTACATGTTCTGTTGTCGTGGCTTTCTTGTATGTGTACAGAAAAGGTCTGGCTCATTGCAGTTGTCCGGACAGATAAAATAAGCATGACTCACGTATATATGGGAAGAGTTACCTCTCATGGGATGAGGTAAGAGAGACAGGATTTTATCCGGCAGTTCCTGTGCTTTCAGCTGTGTCTGTCCAAATTTTCTCCTGCTCCATTCCCATGCCAGATGAACCGGAAGGGACGGAATAATCCAGGAGACATCTGCCTTCAGGTCAAGATTGTCTAAAGACAAGAATAGGTTTTTCTGTTGGGTGGTTTTTCATTATTGATTCTGTATTTTTTTAAAAAGTGTAATGTAAAGAAATGACCTGTAACACTGCCACTGCTTATAAAGAATTGAAATTTCTATTCTGGAAAAACTTCATATATCACATGTGATAATGTCCAATTTTTCAAAACCTGCGCTCTATGAATATCATTGAACGCTTTCTGATCCTTTAACCGTTTTACCCTTTATTCCCTCAACAATGTCCTGACACATTTGATAAAAGAGAAGTTGATCCACAGAATAAAGTATTATTTTTACACCTGACTCGAGTACTTTTTTAGCACATTCAGGAGTGTGTTCTGGTCTGGGCATGTCCATCAGGGGAATTCCCGTTCTTTTGGAGATTGCCATCACCTTTTCGAACGCCTTTTCTATATAGGGGTGGTTCCATGTTACTTTTTCCCCTGGGAGGGTTATGGACTGTGAAAGATCGCCCCGTGCAAGACCGGCTGCATCTAGTCCCGGCTTCAATTCCGCAAAAATCTCCTCCGCATTTTCTATCGCCTCCTTGTCCTCCAGCAGTAGAATCACCATATTCTGTCTTTTCGCCTGCTCCAGGTATTCGTTCCAATCCGCAATAGAGTATTGGGCTGCCCTAATGGCAGGGCATATTCCACACTCTCCTTCTGGTGGATAACGAACAGAAGCGACTGCCTTTTTCGCATCTTCACGTGTTTTTATATGAGGAATGACAATTCCCTGTGCACCGGCTTCGATGCAGTGTCGAATGATACTGGGGTCATTTTCCGGTACACGAACAATTGTTGTAATGCCTGCTGCATCCGCAGCACGGACACAGTGCTCTATTCTTTCGATTCCCATATGACCGTGTTCCAGGCAGAGCATGTAAAAGTCAAATCCGGTATACCCTAGAATCTCAACCAAAGAAGGGTCACCAGTGTTGAATTGCATACCCAATGGAACTTCACCTTTCTTTAGTGTCGTCAAAATACGGTTTTCTTTTTGTTTGAATGACATTATTTATCTCCAATAATCAATTTTTATTTAAGTAACAGCCCAGGTTCAAAAACAGTGATAATAAAATACTTTTAAAAATTTCCATGAGAAATTGTAACTAATCCAAAAGCAGCTCAGGCAACCATAGGCTGAGTTGGGGAAATATTATAAGAGCACCAAGCAGCAGAAATAGAGCCCCTAAAAAAGGGATTAATTCTTTGAAAACATGATGAACTGGTGCTTCGGCCTGAGTGGATGTTAAGAAAACCAGCATGCCGACTGGTGGTGTGATCAGACCAAGCATAGTTGATAATACGGCAACAACACCCATATGGGTATAATTTATTCCTACTGCAGCAGCCGTAGGAACCATTATTGGAACAAAAACAGCAAAAAGCGTCACTGGATCCATAACTGTTCCGCCGATAAGCAAAACTACTGCCATTAAAGCCAAAACTAGTGTTGGATCTGATGTGATGGAACCAATCCAGGTTGACAGTACACGCGCAACCCCCATGTTACCAATTATCCATATAAAAAGACCGGCGATTGAGACAATGATCAATATTTTGGCTGCATCAATTCCAACTTTGCAGAATATCTGCCAAAGCTTACCTATATTCAACTCACGGTATATCAACATGCTTACAATCAAGGCATAGGCTGCAGCTATTGCACCCACCTCAGTAACAGTAGCAATTCCGCCAACCAGACCAACTATAATTATCAATGGCATAATTAGAGCCGCGAGTGATCCCAGCATTGATTTAGCTAGTTCATTAAAGCCTACCCAGGCAGTAGCAGGATATTTTCTTGCCCGGCTGATAAGGTAGGAAGTAATTAAAAGAAAAACCCCCATTAAAATTCCTGGTATGACGCCTGCTATAAATAATCGGCTAATGGGGGTCATAGCAAAAAGCCCAAACAAAACCAGTGGGATTGAGGGTGGAATTACCGGCCCGATAGTTGCCGAAGCTGCAGTCACCGCTGCGGCGTAAGCACCTGAATAACCTTCGCGTTTCATAGCCGGAACCATAATAGCACCGATGGAGGAAGCGTCAGCCATTGAAGACCCTGAAACCCCCGCAAAAACCATACTTGCTAATATGTTAACATGGCTGAGTCCTCCATGGATATGTCCAAAGCAAGCACCTGTGAAACGTAAGAGACGCTTAGTGATTCCCCCGGAATTCATTATTTCACCGGCCAGAAAAAAGAAAACAATGGCCGCAAAGTGATAATTATTTAAACCCAGAACAAATCCTTGTGCAACAACCATCAATGGAACCTTCGGCCAGAAGACTGCGATATAAGCAATTTCAGCTATAGCCATACAAAAAAAAACAGGGACTCCAGCGACCATGAAGATCAGCATGGTACCAAAAAGTACGCTAAGTTCGTTAATCATTTTCAGTATCCTTGTTTAAATGGCGATGCCAAAGATTAAGAAGCGCCGCCAGCCCCAAACCAACAGCACCTACTGGAACTGGATAGTATTTCACTGACAAATCAATCGTCATGGTGTCAAGTTCTAGACCAGTTAGAGTACTTAAAGTTCCAATCGAAACAAATAGTAAGGTGCCACCTGCAACAATGACAAGAACATCAATTATGGAAGCCAATGTTTTTTGTATACTAATAGAAAATTGTTTGGTGAGCATATCGACCTGGATGTGGCTTTGGGTCAGCCATAACAATATGGTTCCCAGCCAGGTTATCCAAAGCATAAGCATCACCGATAGTTCCTCTATCCATATCAACGGTGAATTGAAAATATAACGTAAAACTACTTGCAGCACTGCCAACCCAGTCATTGATATTACGCATAGACCAAGAATAAAAATCAGTGTTTTAGAAAAAAAATACCGCAGATGTTTTTCCACGACTAAACCTCCAATCCGATAAGCACTTTAATCACAAGACTACATAATATTTAATTCATTGCTGTCGATGTCAAAAACAAATCCACACTGTTTGTGGACTACTTTATATCTTGTATTTTTTGATAGAGACCTTCTGGCCAAAATTTTCCGTCAAATTCTGCTATAACATTTTTAGCAGGAACCTTGAATTTTTCTATTTCCGGTTCGACTATGGTCACTCCCTTGGCTTTTAGCTTGTCCAGATAAAACGTCATCATTTCAGAATAGGGTTTTTGGTTTTTATCTACCATCGTAGCTGCTTCAACAGCCAGTTTTTGCTGAGATTCAGACAGCTTTTCCCATGCATAAATACTCATGTAGATACCCAGACCTGAATGAACATAATTGATGGGAGTATGATATTTTAGCACCTCTAAAAGACCACGTTCGTATTGATTTAAAATACCGTTATCATCACCATCAACCATGCCGCTTTGTAATGCCTGATAAATATCTGCTCCTCGAACAGGTGTAGGACTAGCTCCCCAGACTTTCCAAACATCAGCCACAAAGGGAAGTCCAGGTACTCGCATTTTCAATCCCTTCATTTCATCAGGTGATTTGATCAGTCGTTTGACAGTTGAAAGTCCACGAGGCGATCGGTCTCCGACTATACCGAGGTATTTGATACCGAGTTTTTGTTCAGCATCACTCATCATTTCCCTAAATACATTGCTGTTTAAAAATCTGCGATAGTGCCCTTGATCTCT
>JAHJDU010000179.1 GCA_018812385.1 Pseudomonadota bacterium | reverse complement strand
TTTACAGGAAAACATCACCAAAAAAGAACCCATAAAAATAGACCTTTTAAAGCTTCTGGACAAGGGAGACATGTCTGAAAACGTCACGCTTGAATCCGGTGATACAATCTATATACCCCTTGGCAAAAACCTGAACCAGACCCAGAGCCAGGTTTATGTTGAAGGTAAGGTGAAAAAACCAGGCGTCTTTGATTACCAGCCCGGTATGACAGCGCTTTCCGCCTGCATCATTGCCGGTGGATTTGACAAATTTTCTGCTCCCAACCGGACAAAAATTATCCGCCAGACCGAAGCTGGCATTGAAACCATTGATATCAATCTTGACCGTGTGCAGACGGGAAAAATTCCTGATCTTGAATTGCAGCCCGGGGACCGCGTACACGTCCCTGAGTCCTGGTTGTAGAAAAAGGAGAAATAATGCCGGATTACCCCATGGAAGAAGCGTTTCAGGAAAAAGAGATTCACATATCAGACTACTTGATGGTGCTGTCAAAAAGAAAGGCTCTGATCATTGCCTTTTTTATCATCACAGTCTCCATGACCATGCTGGTCACCTTTTTGATGGAACCTGTTTACATGGCTTCAGCAAAACTGATCATTGACAAGGAGACCTCCTCTTCCCCCATTACAGGGGAGAGAACAGACTTTGAAAACTACCAGTCCCAGGCCATGACATTTAACACCCATTTTAAACTGATCCTGTCCACACCCGTTATCGATCAAATGATTACAATCTTGAAACTGGATGATGAAAATACGGGAGAAGACATTGAGATCAACCCCATTAAAGAAGTTGTGACCCAGTTTAAAGATAATGTAAAACTGCTCTTAAAGATTGAAAATAAGGAACTGGCACCCCATGAAAAAAAACAATTATTCATGGATAAAATTAAAGAGAAAATTGCAATCAACCAGATCAGGGACACAAGACTTCTCACCATAGATATCAAGGATAAGAACTCCATACTTGCCGCAGACATGGCCAACACCCTGGCCCAGAAATATATTGAGTTCAATCGTTCCAGTAAAATGGAGTCTTCAAAACAGGCCCTGGAGTGGCTCAATAACGAACTCTATCAATTGAGGAAAAAGCTTGAAGATGCAGAAAAAAAATTCTTTGAATACAAGCAGGAAAACAAGGTCTTTTCCATTACGGGCAAGCAGAAAATGGCTGAGCAGAAAATTGGAGAATTTAACAATAAATACCTTGAAACAAGGAATAAGCGTCTTGGTCTGGATGCCAAAATCCACGAACTGACCCAGAATATTCAAGGGACATCAGGCGTGGCCAATGTTCGTTCCCTTATTGAAAACCCCATAATCGATAATATTTACGGCAAGATCGTGGATCTTGAGCTGGAACTGACCCGCCTTTCAAAAACATTTAAATCAAAACACCCCAAGATTTTACAGATCAACAGCGAACTCACTAGAAGCAGAAAAAGGCTTGATCAGGAAATTCAAAAAGAGTTTGAAAACCTGAAATCCGAACGCAAGGTCCTTGTTGCAAGGGAAAAAACCCTTGAAAAAACCGTTTCGGAATTTGAAAGCGATGCCCTTGACTCAAGCTCCAAGGAACTCAAATACACCATCCTTCAAAGAAACGTCAATACCAGCCAGAACCTGTACGATTTAATGGTTTCCAGGGTAAAAGAATCCAATATTCTCCAGACCAGCGATACATCCCATATCCGCCTGGTGGAAAAGGCCGCCATCCCCATTGATCCCGTCTCCCCCAACAAGAAACTGAATCTTTTGCTCAGCATGATCTTAGGGATTTTTTGTGGAGTAGGGCTTGCTTTTTTCCTGGAATACCTGGATCAGACCGTTCGCACGGAAGAAGATATTCACCTCCATTTTAATATTCCCGTTCTTTCAGTGATTCCTGAAGTGGAAACCTGAAACCTCTAAGGAGCCCATTGTGATATTCAGACCTGACAAAGAAAAAAAAAGAAAAAAAGACCTTAAAAACCTGCTTGTAAATTTTCCATCCAACTCAGCCTTTGCTGAATCATATCGGACCCTGAGAACCAATCTGTTTTTTTCCCTTATGGAAAAAAACCTCAAATCTGTAGTGGTCACAAGCTCAGTTGAAGCGGAAGGCAAGACCACCACAGCCACCAACCTTGCATACACCATTGCCCAGACTGAAAAAAAAGTCCTTTTGATAGATGTCGATCTAAGGCGGCCCCATTTAAGTGCTCTTTTGGGCATGAGAAAAAAAACAGGTATCACAGGTCTTATCTCAAATGTTTTTGGTGTTTCCCTGAACAAAGGAACCCTCAAGGATTTTTCAGTCAAAGACCTGGTTCAGCTTGTCCGGCTCCAGTCCAAAACCTGCTGCCTTGACCTTGAAAACAGCGACACCCGGGTGGCCATCTATTTTGAAAGAGGCCGTATGAAGGATATATACTGGAAAAACAGGCCTGAATCAAAAAGACTTGCCAACACCCTGATAAAGGACAAACTGTTAACAAAAAAAGAGGCCGATCTTGCACTGGGCCATCAGCAGAAGTCTGCCCGCCGTATCGGGACCCTTCTTGAGACCATGGGTTTTGTCTCAAAAAAAGATATTTCCAAGGTCCTGTCCGTCCACAACATTGAAGCCATCAGGGCAGTTTCGGGCATAACCACAGGTACCTTTGTTTTTTCTTCCCAGTCTCTGGATGAACAAAGACCCGTCGCTAGCCATGAAATAGATTTTAACAAACTCTATACGGAGTTTGGCAGCAATACAAATGGATTCCTTTATTTAGATCATGCCATTGATTCAGTCGTAGAGGAAACCAAGACCCCGAACCTCTTTTTCCTGCCCGCAGGAGCCGTCCCCCCAAACCCGTCAGAGATTCTGGGATCTTTCATATTTGGATTTTTACTGGACCAGTTAAAATCCCGGTTTGATTTCATCATCATTGATGCACCACCCATCATGCCCGTCACAGATGCATTGGTTCTCACAGGCAAAACAGATGGTGCTGTATTTGTCATAAAATCCGGCTACACGGATAGAAAAATAATCAAGGATGTTCTGGATCAGTTTGAAAAAGCCAATCAGCCCATCATCGGCGCAGTCCTGAACCGGGTCAACATGAAAAAAGAAGGCTACTACCGGTATTATAAAAAATACTATTCTTCCTACTATGGACAATAAATTTTCAAAAACCCTAAAATTTTAACCATAATCCTTCTATCCTTTCTCGTAATCATAAACTGCTTCCTTTTACTATCCAGATTTCAATACCAGAAAGGAATCAATTTCATGAACGAGAAAGAATATGATATGGCCCTTGCCTCCTTTACCCGTGCTGAAAACCTGACCCCGCACATTTTTGGCAAAACCTTTTTTCTTCAGGACCACATGCGCATACACACTCAAAAAGGGATGGCCTTCCATGACCAGGGCCTTGCCCTTTGGAAAGAAAAAGGCATATCCTTAAAAGTATCTGCATTGTACAAAAAAGCCGGAATCAGCCTCACAAAAGCCGCTAAAATAGATTCAGCCGACTATATAACCACCTATTGGCTTGCAAAAACACAAAACGCTCTGGAGTCTATATCCGGATACCTCAAGCCCCGGGAACCAAACCCCTATAATGCCCAACCCCTCTATGAAAAAGCCATTGCCCTGAGACCCAGCGGTATAGAGGTCCACTATTCCTATATCCGTTATCTCTACAACAAAGGGGAACAAAAACGC
>JAHJDU010000178.1 GCA_018812385.1 Pseudomonadota bacterium | reverse complement strand
GGTGAAGATGGGCAGTTAAATGCAATTGAATATGCAGATCTTGATACGGGAATGAAACAGGTTCTAGATACAGATACCTTGATCATTGGTTCGGGCAGATTTCCGGAACTTGTGTTTATTCCTGTAAGAAAAGAAGTTCAGGATGGGGAAGAAGACCTGATTGAAAATAACGGGCCACTGGCCTGGGAAGGTCATGAATTGCAGAAAAAACCTGATTCAAACAAAGAACTGGGGTTGCTTTCAAGTCAAGATTCCATCAGTGAGTATTCTTCTGCTGTGGCAGCTATCAATGGTGGCAGAAAAGCTGCGGCAGCAATTCATAACCTGATGTATGGAATCCAATTTCAGGAGCCTTCCAAATTTATTACAGAACAAACTATGCTTCAGGATGTTTCATCTTTGAATAATGTTGGTACCTTTCCCAAAATTATCATGGAATTGGGTCGGGCTGAAAAGAATTCCATTGATAAATTTTCAACGGGCTTTTCAGAAGAACAAGCCCGGGATGAAGCAAACAGATGTTTAAGATGCGGCCTTGTCTGTTATGAAAAATCCAAGGTCATTGGATAAAATTTGCCTTAATTGTCAATATAAAAATAATATTAATTATAATGTGGATATTAAATGAGTCCGAAACATATACTTGTTGTTGATGACGAAAAAAGGATTGTTGAAAATATTACTCTTTGCTTGAAAAGAGAAGGTTTTCAAACAACAGGTGCCTATGACGGCAATGAAGCAATAAGGATATTTGAGCAACAAAAATTTGATCTTGTATTGCTTGATGTGAGCATGCCCGGAATGAATGGGTATGAAGTAATGGAACATATTTTTGCCATAGATGAAGAGGCCTTGATTATTATTATCACAGGCTATGCATCTGTTGAATCTGCCATCAGAGCCCTTAAAATCGGTGCCTGGGATTATCTTAAAAAGCCTTTTGAATATGCAGAGCTGGTGAAAACTGTAAAAAATGCACTTTCCCAGAAAAAATTGATAGCAGATAAAAAAGCTGTGTCTGCAAGACTTGAAGCATCTGAGAGACAATATGAATACATGGTGAATAATTCTCCGGATCTAATTTTTACCCTTGATAAGCAGGGCTGTTTTACCTTTGTTAACCCTCAGTTTGAAAAGGTTCTGGGATTTGCTAAAAAAGATTTGATCGGAACGGGTTTTAAAGATATTCTTCATAAGGAAGACCTTTCAAAAGCCTCCATCCTGACACGGTTTGACAAATATGACAAACAGATCAATGACGGGCAGGATATGCTTTTCAGGTTTAAAAAGGCAGGACATAAAACCTCACAATATGATCCATATGAATCATTTGCTTTTATGGAACTTAAAACAACTCCCATGCATTTGCCTGCCAGTGATAATAGAGCGGAATTCAACGGTGTATATGCTGTGGCAAGGGATGTGACAGAAAGAGTGGCCCTGGAAGACCAGCTTAGGCAGGCCCAGAAAATGGACGCTATTGGAACCCTTGCCGGAGGAATTGCCCATGATTTTAATAATATCCTAATGGGTATTCAAGGATATTCATCCCTTGTAAAAAGCGGGTTTGAACAGGGCAGCGAAGAATATAAAAGGCTTTCCAATATTGATGCCTATGTTTTCAGTGGTGCGGAAATGGCCAAGCAATTATTGGGGTTTGCACAGAAAACATCCCAGGAGACCAGTCTTGTTAACCTGAATTATCTTTTAAAAATGACAGCAAAATTGTTTGGCAGGACAAAAAAAGATATATGGATTGAGCAATATCTGGACAAGCAATTATGGGGAACCATAGTGGATGAAGGCTTGATTAAACAGGTATTAATGAACCTTTTTGTCAATGCGTGGCAGGCAATGCCGAATGGTGGTAAAATTCTCATAAAATCTGAAAATTTTGTTATGGATGAATTTAAGGTGGATGAGTTTGGGCTTGAAAAGAGCGGCGCATATGTAAAAGTGACGGTCACGGACACGGGCATTGGAATGAATGATGAGATTATGACACGGATATTTGATCCGTTTTTCACTACAAAAGAAAGAGGTCAGGGCACCGGTCTTGGTCTTGCCACAGCCTATGGGATTATAAAGAGCCATAAGGGAATATTTAAGGTCACGAGCAAGCCGGGAAAAGGCAGCTCTTTTATGTTTTTCCTGCCAGCCAGCCGGGCAAAGATAACCCCTGGTAAAGTGTCTGAAGAAAAAGAGATGATTTTCAATGGAAAAGGCATGGTTTTATTGGTTGATGATGAAAAAGGGGTGATCGAAGTTTGTTCAGAGATGTTGGAACATCTTGGATATCAAGTTAAAGCAGTCTCAAATGGGTTTGACGCTATAGAGGTTTTAAAAGCCAAAAATCAAAAAATAGATCTTGTTATCCTTGATATGGTAATGCCTCGGATGAATGGAGAGGAAACCTTTGAAAAAATAAGGACACTTGATCCGGGAATGAGAGTGTTGGTATCCTCAGGTTACAGCCGGGAAAAAGAAATCCAAAAAATGATGAAAAAAGGATGCAATGGATTTATTTCAAAACCTTTTGATATCGCAAAATTGTCTGAAAAATTGAATACAGTGTTTAAGACCCCTTCAGGAAGATAGGTCATGGAACCAGACCATGGGTTTTTGCTGCCCCTGCCCGTAGAATAGTAAATAATAAAATCTCTGGAAAAATTACATTTAGGAGAAATGCCAATATTGGCATTTCTCCTAAATGGCATAGAATCGTCTTTTGGTCTATCCCTAAACTCTTTATAGTTACCTTTTATCCAAGTGTTTTTTCAAGATAAGGAATGATTTGTTTTTTACGGCTCATAATGCCGGGCAGCCATGCTTTCCCGCCAGCAGGAGCAACACCAAACGCTTTTTCAACAATTGATTCATCATCTGAAGCAATCAAAAGCTCTGTGCCTTCTTTCATGATATCTGTCAGCATAAGGAATACACTGTGATGACCTTTTTCTTTTTTAAGTGCCTGAATATCTTTTTCCAGGTCAGCCTTGATATTGTCAACAATGGAAAGATCAACCAGTTCAAGCTGTCCGACGCCAATTCCTTTTCCGCTCATGTTAAAATCTTTGTAATCACGGAAAACAAGCTCACGGATGGGGGTGCCTTCTACTGCTGATTTAACCTTGAACATCTCAATACCCAAAGCTTCCAGATCACTTTCCCCGCATATTTCAGAAAGCTGGGCACATATTTTTTTATCAGTATCAGTGCAGGTGGCTGATTTGAAAATAACTGTATCGGAAAGAATAGCGCAAAGCATGATACCTGCAATATCTTTTGGTATTTCAACATCAAAATAATTATACATGGATGCAATAACCGTGCAACTGCAGCCAACAGGCCATATCCAGCATTCAAGCGGCTGCCTTGTTGTTACATCGCCAAGTTTATGGTGATCAACAATGCCAAGAATATTGGCGTCACCAAGATCGTCAGGGCTCTGTGAAAGATCGGAATGATCTACAAGATATACATTTTTCCCTGCATAAGAAGTAACAACCTCGGGTCCTGCAACACCGAATTTTTTGAGTACAAAACTAGATTCAGGAGTCAAATTACCTTGAATTGTCGGGGCAATATCCTCGCCAAGTTTTTTTTTAAGATCTGCAAGTGCAATCGCAGCACAGACTGAATCTGTGTCTGGATTTTTGTGACCAAATACTAAAGTTGACATAAAACCTACCTCCATTTTTTATTCTTGCTTCTGCCTTTGATGACCTTATACCGATAAGATCATCTTCCGTTTTTATTTATTGTAATTTGTATACAAAAATTGCAATATTTTATAGAATTAATTGGCAATATAAACAAGGAAAATTTTAAATTCATACAGTATTGATATTGAATTTTTTAAAAGGTATCATCACCTATCAATATTTTTTTTAAGTTCTTTTAAGGCTGATACAGATAAACATCTTTGATTTTACCATTGCGCAAATGTTTATGGCCAAAACGCCATCAAAAGGCAAATGTCTCGTAAAAGCTAAATTATAGCATACATAAGGAATTAAAAAGGAGAGATCAATGAATATTTTCGACAAAGTTGCCATTGTAACGGGTGGTGCATCCGGGCTTGGCATGGCCTGTGTCAGGCTGATGGTCCAAAAAGGCGGAAGAGCAGCCATTTTTGATCTGAATGAAGAAAAAGCAGAAGGCCTTGTAGATGAATATAAGGGAAAAGTTTGTTTCATTAAAACCAATGTTGCAGATGATCAAAATGTTAAACACGCTGTCCAGGAGGTTATGGAGACTTTTGGAGCGGTTCATTTCACCATTAATTGTGCGGGTATCGGTTTTCCTGAAAAAGTGATTGGAAAGGACGGCCCCATGCCTATGGATAAATTTGAAAAAACCATGGCAGTCAATCTTTCAGGCACTTTAAATGTTATTCGACATGCTACATTGAAAATGATGGAAAACGATCCAAATGCAGACGGTGAAAAAGGTGTGATCATTAATACTTCCTCGATTGCCGCCTATGAAGGCCAGGTCGGCCAGGTGGCCTATACAGCCTCCAAGGCAGCTCTTGTCGGTATCACGCTTCCTTTTCTGGAAAGAAATATGCGTGGCTCTACCCCTTTTACATTGGGAAGAGATGTTCAAGGACCTGGATGTCTGCGTAAGCCCTGTAAAAACGCTGGATGAAGCTGTTCAGACTAAGCTTTTCAAAGAAAGACAGATCCTTATGAAAGATGAAAAGGAAAACTTTATCCAGGGCATCCCGATAAAATTATCGCAACCCCCCGGGCGTGTAGCCTCCCTGCCAGTGGATTTCGGTCAAAGCACAACCCAGATTCTTGGAGATTTAGGCTATTCCCAAGAACAGATCCAGGATCTGTATGATCAGGGGATTATATAGTCCGGGTTTGTAGATTTCATAATGAGCAGAAAGTTTGATCTGCCTATCCTAAATAATACTTGACGTGCTACGTTGTGGTATATTAGTATTGAGTCAGACTGTAATGTAATGCCATTCATTATACTCCGTTCTCAGTTCGGGTGATCCATGTTAACCTAAGTGGATCACTCGTACTTTTTTTGGCTTTGAGGGTGAGAATATGTTAGATAAATTT
>JAHJDU010000019.1 GCA_018812385.1 Pseudomonadota bacterium | reverse complement strand
CCCAAGTGTACACAATTTTTAAAAAATCTCAAATCCAGTTTTTCTTTAACTGTTCGTTTTATTTCAATCCTAGTTTGTCAAAAAAATGTTTGTGTTTCAGCCGGTATAAGTTTTTGTCTTCCTTAACCAGGTAGAAAAACCGCCTATTGTCATCATCGCAGCACTCAAACAAGCCTGTATAATCTTCCTGGTCCATGACATTACAGACACGGGATACATCATCATTGAATTTTCTGCAGACCGATGCCCAGTCTTCCTCTTTGGCATCCTTTGCAATGGTAATTTTTTTGGATGTTTTTTCAAACTCCGCCTGGATGGATTTCATTGTTTCTCCTCCAAACCATATAATAAATGAACAAAAATTAAACTGACAGAAATAATCTTAACAAAAGACAGTAAATGATGTAAAACAAATTTAAAATAAAAATAAAGACACGCTTGTCTAATAAAAGGATTAAACATGAAAACAGGCCGTAATGATCCATGCCCCTGCGGCAGCGGAAAAAAACATAAAAAATGCTGTTTAAATAAAAATAATGTCATACCGGCCATTGACCTTGCCTACAGGCGTATATCCACTGTTTATAAAGAACTTGACCTTAAACTTGAAAAATATATGGCTACCCATTTTGATACAGAAATCATAGAGGATGCCATATATGAATTTTTCTGCTGGCCAGATGGAGAGGATGACTATTTTCCCGAGGATGCCATATATTCTTTTCAGGATCTTTACAGGCCATGGATTCTCTATAACTGGGATTGCGGGCCAGACCTGTATGAAGACTGGGATGAAGAAGATGAGGAAATAAGCATTGCCCAGGCCTATATGAAAAAAAATATCAAAAAAATCAGCACAATGGAAAAAAATCTTATCATTGCCATCAGCCGCATACCTTATTGCTTCTGGGAAGTCTCTGGAGTTAAGCCGGGTGAGTGTATTGATCTTAAAAATATCATGACCGGGGAAACCATCATAGTCCAGGAATATATGGGTTTAGAATTTGTCAAACCTAAACATATTGTTTTTGCCCGGGCTGTTGTCGTGGAAAACGTGGGCATGATTATCGGTATGGGCCAGACAATTATTCCGGCCAGAGAGAAACTAAACTTGATTGAACTTAGAAAAGAGATCAGAGAAGACAGAGCTCAGATCACAAATGAAGATCTGCGGGAATGGGAAATAGACCTGCGGGAAGCCTATCTTGATATTCACCATAGACTGGCGGGAAGCAGTGGAAGCTATGCTTGATGATATTGAGACAAAAAAACGCCTGATCCATTTTTTAATGGAGTGCAACAAAAAAGGCAGTTGATTTACCATTCAATGTTAAATTTATCGGTTTGTCCGGAGAAGAGATTCCCCTTGAAAAAAATGATGCAGATACTGTGGTGGTCACCTATACCCTTTGCACAATCCCTGATGTATTAAAGGCTTTAATTGAAAAAAGCGGTTTTAAAATCAAACATCTTGAAACTGGGTATATGGGCAGCTCAAAACTGGCAATTTTTAACTATTTGGGAACAGCTGTTTCAAGATAAGCTTTGTCAAATGACAAAGACATTCTGTAATTACCATGGCGTTCTGGTGGCAAAGGTTCTCCCGCCTTGATGAAAGATTTTGCAAAATGTTTTCCCCTGTAGCATAGAGCAACCTTGCTTTTGCGAAACCTGGGGAACCTGCAATACCCTTCGATAAATTGCTATTCAGCCAGAATGCCAGGATTGGCATTTTGGCTGAATAGTCGCACATACCCCGGAAACAACATGTTACAGGATCGTTTGAATTTTTTTTATTTTTGCTGATCTTTATGCCATTGGGCGGTTTTGATCATCAAAGGTGGCGCAAGCCCCTCTCCTTTTTCATCAAACTGGTACATTGGTGATCCAACACCGGGAACCTTTACATCTTTTAACTTAGCAATAAAAGAAGCACGATCAACACCTCCTTTTTCAATAATCTGGACAGCAACTTTTACAGCATCGTAACCATAAATGGCTGACAGAGGAGGTAGTACACCATATTTTTTTGTAAAATCGGCGACCAGGATTTCGGCTACCGGTTTTTTGAGATCCAGAGACATTGAAGATGTTATATAAATATTATCTAAATTTCCGGCAAGTTCAAAAAACTTGGGGGCTGTCAATGAATCCGGACCATACAGGGTTACATTCCAATCCATTTTGCGTACCTGTTTTGCGATCATACCGCCTTCATTATAGGTGACAAATAATAAAAGAATATCTGGATTCTCATTTTTGGCACGTAAAAGGACTGAGGAAAAGTCTACATCCTGACCCGGTGTGATGACATCATCTGTCACTACCTTTAAACCAATTTCTTTGGCTTTGTTCATGGCATATTTACGCAATTGCTGGCCGTAATCCGCATTTTCACTGATAATGGAAATAGTTTTACTCTTAAATTCACCTTGGCTTGTGGTGATCATAAAGTCTGCAATGCTTTTTGTGGTGTAAGTCAAACGTATTAAATTGTTAAACCCCTGTTCCGTAATGGTACTGGCATTTGAATAAGTAATGATATTTGCAAGTCCATATCGATTATAAATAGGGGTGGCTGCCAAGGCACAGCTGCTCATGGTCGGCCCTAAAGCAGCTATATATTTACCGGATGAAATTTTCTTGGCAACATTTGCAGATTCCTTTGGATCACCACGGTCATCAAAAAAATCTAATTTTAATGTATATCCCTTTAAGGGACCGGAAGCTATCCCGCCTGCAGCATTGATTTCTTCAATAGCAATTTCCTGGCCTCGTTTGTCATCCAGGCCATAATCACCGTATTTACCAGTACAGGCATCATAGCCTGCCAAGTTGATGACCTTGTTCTTTTTGTCGATCCCGTCATTTGTTGCCGCAGCCATACCGGTTGAAGCACCCAATGTAAATAAAAGAATTAAACCAGTTAAAATCGTCAGTACCTTTTTCATTTCAATCTCCTTTTTTGTTTTAGACCACCCCAAAATGAGATGATCAAAAATAGATTTTTGCGGTTTATTGGTTCCGCAAAATCAGTTATCAAAACTTTATGCCTCTCCCAGATAACTTTTCCTGATCTCCTCGGAATCAAGCAGATCAGATGATTTGCCTTGATGAACAATTTTTCCAAGTTCAATCACATAAGCCCGCTGGGTGATTTTTAAAGCCTTTTT
>JAHJDU010000177.1 GCA_018812385.1 Pseudomonadota bacterium | reverse complement strand
AGGAATTTTCCACGCAGATTAAAGTCGCTTTGATGACACGCCTTGGCATCCCCCTTGTTCGTATTGCTCAGCGTTTAAATATCCACAGAGAAACCATTGCCAAATATGCCCAAAAAAATGATGAGCTTTTTAACAAAATTTATCAGGACTTTAAAGCTGGGTCATGTATCCCTGATATGGCTCAAAAATATTTTGTTCCCCAGGCCTTGGTATGGTCTGTGATTCTTCAGGAAAAAAAAGACCAGGAACGGTTTAAGGCTTTAAACTGGGGATTGCGTACTTGGGATCACTGGTATTTCAATGATGTTGATCATAGATTCGGCGATCCCTGGCCCGGAAGAATCCCTGCCCAGCTCGTTGCCCACACTCTTTTTTATTTTACACAAGAAATGGAAGATCACTCATTTACTGGACTGTCCCCTTTCAACGGAAAGGTTTACTGGAAATATGGTAAACAGAATGCAGGAAAAAAGAACCCTGGGTATTGTCAGAAGAACATTGATCATTGGAAAACCAAATATCCTTCACAAACGGATATTGTAAAACATGCCCTGAATACAAAAGAGAATTTTATAAAATCTGTACAAAGGATTTCACATTTTTGGATTTTTTTCTAACACTAATCCACACACCACGCTTTTGCTCTTATGTGAAATTCAAAGAAATAAAATATATATGGTAGTCGCCAATTAAGTTTACTATTGTACCTGGGGATAAAAAAAATTATATGCCACATGTTGTAATTGGATGATTTTGAATAAAGTGTGGACTTCACTGAGGATAGTCTGGGGGATTTTTCAAATCCTGAAAAGTCTGGCCTATTGCCAATAGTCCGGGCTTTTAAATCCGGCATTAGGGGAGTTTCATTATAGACATAGTCCGCACCATATAAGAATGGATATCGCTTAATTTTTTTCTCCAATTATGTTTCCTGGGATCTTGGTTAATTTGGTTATGCCTTTTCCCATATATATGAATTTAATTTGTGAAAATTTATTTACTTTACATCACAATATATTGTACGTTGATTTTTATAAGAATTGACTGGAATATTAAAAGAATTCCGGTGGTTTTATTTTATGGTTTGGGAATTTTTCAGACTATGGCAAATATATATATGTGCATATATTTTAATCTTTTAAGAAAAAACGCATTGATCATATGTGATCAATGCATAAATTTTTACCGGATAAAATTATGAAAAATTTCATCATATTAAAAAGCAAAAAAGTTATTTTTTCTTTCATCGCCATCTTTCTGGTGGCTATAGCTGGTGCCGCATTAGCTGAAGATTCGACAATAAAAATAGGTGTGTTGACGAAAAGAGGACCTGAGCGCTACATGGAAGAATGGTCTCCAACTGCTGAATATTTGACCGAAAATATTCCTGGAAAAACTTTTACAATAGTACCCATTGCCTATGATCAGATTTACACTGTTGTTAAAAATGGTGAAGTTGATTTCATCCTGGCTAACCCTTCATTTTATGTTGAGTTAGAAAATTATTACGGGATCAGCCGCATTGCTACATTAAAGGCCGTGAACGGTTACGACCTTGGGAAAATAACGCTGCCAGATGTTTTAAAAAAATACTGGATCATAATATCACTTAATTTTGCCACGCTTGTGGCTCTGGCCTGGTTTCTCGGCGCTCGCATAAAACTCAGCCGAAAGCTGAAGACAGCGCATGTGGAGTTACAGTCAGAGGTTGACGAAAGAAGACAGGCCGGGGAAGCGTTGCGGGAAAGTAAAAAAAGGTATGAAAGACTCTTTAACTCGGTAACTGAATCTGTTCTGATTTTTGATGGCCGGACAGGAATATTCGTCAACAGCAATAAAGCTGCATCAAGGCTCTATGGTTATACAAACCAGGAATTTTTACAATTACACAATAAAAATATTATAGCAGAACATGGAATTCCTAAAAGCCCCATCAAAAAAGTGATTACAGATGGAAAAATCAATATCCCTGTTCGTTACCATAAAAAAAAGGACGGGACTGTTTTTCCTGTGGAGATAACGCCCGGGAGTTTTAAAATCAAAAACAAGGCTATGGTATTTGGCGTAACAAGGGATATCACGGAACGTATAAGAAATGAAGAAAATGTCCAAAAAGCTGAAAACCGACTTCGTTTTCTTACACGGCGGCTGATAGATACCAGGGAGGATGAATGCAAGAGGATTTCTCTTGAGCTGCATGATGCAATGGGACAGACGCTAACAGCCATAGGCTTCAATCTTAGTAATCTCCGGAATGATATTCCAGACTCTTGCCTGGAACTATTAGATGACACTGTTTCAATTGTGGATAATATGTCAGATCAGGTTCGAAACCTTTCCCTTGATCTGAGACCGAGCATGCTTGATGACCTTGGCCTTATTCCAACATTGCGCTGGTTTTTAAATAGCTTTACCAAAAGAACAAAGATAAAAACCAAACTGGAAACAGTTGAATTTGATGAATACAGAAACGAAAATCTGGAGATAACTATCTACAGGATTGTGCAGGAGGCATTAAATAATGTTGCAAAACATGCAGAGGCAAAAAATGTTGTAATATCCCTTAAACGTGAAATTACCCGAATCACAGGTTTTATCCAGGATGACGGTAAAGGGTTTGATATAAACAAAAATTTTGAGGAAAGTGGTGAAAAACATATAGGTCTTTTAAGCATGAAAGAAAGAACCTCACTATTGGGCGGAACCTTTGAGATTCAATCCGGTAATGGCAAAGGAACCAGGATAAATATTGAAATACCCTGTTGATCGAATTGGCTGTTCGTATTTACAGGGGATATTACCCGGTTTTAAATTTTATACTATTCCATTTTTTTTCATTTTAATAGTAAAGGGACAGTTTTAAATGGATATAAAACCTACGTATGAAGAATTAAAACAAAGGGTCAGGGATTTAGAAGATGAACTCCTTGAGTTTAACCATAGTCTGGAAGAGTTTCATCTTTCTCAAGAGTACCTGGAAAAGCTGATCAGCTATACCAATACTCCAATTATTGTGTGGGACCCCACAACCAGAATAACTCTATTTAACCCTGCTTTCGAACATCTGACAGACTATACTGCCAAAGAAATCCTTGGCAAGAAACTGAAAATGCTTTTTCCGGAATCGAGTCGGGATGAATTATTAATCAAGATCGAAAATGCTTTGAGTGGTGAATACTGGAAGTCTGTGGAAATTCCGGTTTTTCACAAAAATGGAAATGTTCTGACAATACTTTGGAACTCGTCTAATATATATGCTAAAGACGGCATGACTGTTTTGTTCACCATGGCCCAGGGATATGACATCACCAAGCGCAAACAAGCAGAAGAGGCGCTGAAGGAGAGCGAAGAAAAATATCGGTCAATGATGGAAGCTATGGATGATGCGATATTTATTTGTTCATCTGACTTTCATATTGAGTACATGAACCCGGCCATGATTAAAAGGACAGGCTATGATGCAACTGGCGAAGCCTGCCACAAGGTGATGAATGGACTTGAGGAAAAATGCCCATGGTGTGTCCATGAAAAAGTTATGAAAGGTGAATCTATCATTTACGAAATAGTCAGTCCAAAAGATAACAGAAATTACCATATTTCTAACTCTCCCATAGTTCACACAGACGAATCAATTTCAAAGTTAACAATTTTCCGCGACATTACTGAATTCAAAAAAATGGGACTCCAGATCCAACGAACCCAGAGAATTGAATCCCTTGGCACCCTGGCAGGCGGCATTGCCCATGATTTTAACAACATTCTTTTTCCCATTATGGGTCATACAGAAATGCTGTTGGAGGATGTCCCTGAGGACAATCCATTCCGAGACAGCCTGAACGAAATTTATACCAGTGCCTTAAGAGCCAGGAGCCTGGTAAAACAGATCCTCACATTCTCCAATCAAGATACTGTTGAATTAAAACTGATGAAGATACAGCCTGTTGTCAAGGAAGCATTAAAGCTTATTAGATCGACAATTCCCACAACAGTTGATATCAAACAGGATATCAATGCTGACTGTGGTTTAATCAAAGCTGATCCAGCACAAATTTATCAAATTATAATGTGTCTTTCAACCAATGCCTATCATGCTATGGAGGATACGGGCGGGGAACTGAAAGTCAGCCTGAAAGAAATTGAACTTGGAAAACTTGATCTGATAAATCCTGATATGAAACCTGGGACCCATGCCTGTTTAACTATAGCTGATAAAGGCGTGGGAATGAATAAAGACATACTAGAAAAAATCTTTGATCCATATTTTTCCACCAAAAAACAAAACAAAAGCACTGGAATGGGATTGTCGTTTGTTCACAATATTGTTAAAAATATGAAAGGGGGTATTCAAGTTTTCAGTAAACCTGGTAAAGGAACCCGGTTTCATGTTTATCTGCCAGCGGTGAAGAGATCTTCTGAGCAACAGGTGATTCAAACAGAAGAACCAATCCAGGGTGGAACCGAGCAAATTCTGCTTGTAGACGATGAAAAGGCAATAATTACAATGGAAAAAAAGATACTGGAGCGCCTGGGGTATCAAGTTGCTTCATATACCAGCAGCCTTGAAGCCCTTGATGCTTTCCGTGTAAATCCTGATAAATTTGACCTGATTATCACTGATATGTCTATGCCAGATATGCCTGGAAATAAATTATCGGCTGAACTGATTAAAATACGCCCTGATATTCCCATACTGCTTTGTACAGGATTCAGTGAAATCATATCTGAAAAAAAAGCGGCATCTCTGGGCATTAAGGGTTTTTTAATGAAGCCTTTTAATATCAAGGATCTTGCTCAAAAGATACGTGAAGTGCTGGGGAAAAATTAGATAGATATCTTGTTTCTGTATGCTATATGATATTGATGAAGATGAGGATAAATAGGGGACATACCACTGTTTTTGTGGCTCACCTGCCTGGATAAAACTCAGTGGAACACTAGCCAAATGAAAACTGACAATTAATTTTGTATAAAAATCAGGCAAATTGTGCTTGGTAAATGACCGGTCGAAATTTTGGTGGGGGAACTGGCTTACCTTCAGCATTGGCAGCCTCAATCCACAAAGTTTTTGCCTT
>JAHJDU010000176.1 GCA_018812385.1 Pseudomonadota bacterium | reverse complement strand
TATTGATGAAGGTCAAATCAAACAGGCTGTCCGTAATATAGTTGTCAATGCAAAAGAGGCAATGGATGATAATGGACAACTCACGGTATCATGCGAAACTGTTGATATAGCCGAAGAAGGATACCTGACATTAAACCAGGGCGAATATATTAAAATATCCTTCAAAGATCATGGATGTGGAATATCAAAAGAAAACCTTGAAAAAATATTTGATCCCTATTTTTCAACAAAAGACATGGGGGCTGACAAAGGACAGGGACTCGGTCTTACAGTCAGTTATTCCATAATTAAAAAACATGGAGGGTTGATCAATGTAGAATCTGAACCGGGAACAGGATCGACCTTCTCGGTTTATCTGCTGGCTTTATCTGCCAAAGAACCCGACCTGCAAAAATCAGAGGGAAAACCTACAGCACAAAAACCTGTAAAACTACCTGCCACCGGTACAGGAAAAATTCTTTTAATGGATGATGAAGAAGCAATCAGGACTCTTCTGGGTAGGGTGCTTAACAGATTAGGATATGATGTTGAAACCTGCATTGAGGGCAAAGAAGCTATTGAGCTATATAAAAAAGCCATGGAATCAAAAGAACCCTTTGATATGGTAATTTTAGATTTAACCAATAAAATCGGAATGGGAGGTCAAGAGACCATGAGAAGACTTCTTGAAATTGATTCTGATGTTAAAGGGATAGTTATCACTGGTTATTCTGATGACCCGGTAGTTGCCAACTTCAGGGCATACGGTTTTTCAGGTTTTATTACAAAACCTACAACTATGGATGAACTGAGTAAGGTTATAAATGAGGTTGTTTCAAGGGGTCAATGATAATGGCTACAGTCCTTGCAGCTCCAGCCTTTAAAAAATGCAGCATAGCAGGAGCATTCTTTTATTTTTTTAATTAAAACCCGGCACTATATCTTGTGGTTGGAAAGAGTAAAATTCTGTCATCTGGCATTCAAATATATGAACTAAAATCGGTGTTATAAGCCATTCTTCCATATTAAACGATATAATATATTCATCATAATCAAGGGGGCATGAAATGGCTATTTCGTATTTATCAGAAGTTGAATCTCAGATAAACCAGTATTTCAATTCTCAAGACACTATGGCTTTAGCAGACAGCACAAAAGCATTGTATAATGCTGTCATTAGGGAAAAACTGTTACCTTTTTGCAAAGAACAGAGAATCGACAATCTCAATGAAAAATTCACGGATCATATGGACGGGTTTTGTGGGTTTCTCCGGGATAAAAAAGTATCAGCTCACACTATTCAATCTTATTTAACCATCACAAAATTATTATTTACTTTCCATGGACATAATATTAAGTATACATACAAAATCCCTCGGCAGGATAAACAGGCCTTTGATCTGAAACATGAAAAAAGATGGTTCTCTGGAGAAGATATTGCAAAATGTAAAAATTACAAGTTTAAGAGTAATCATATCCGTAATCATCTGCTTGTTCGATTAATATGTGAAACTGGGGCCAGAATTAATGAAATTGCCAACCTCTGTGTTTGTATAAAATTCAAAGAAAAGGCTATCATTTTGTACTGGTCAAAAACCAATCCACGACCAGTTTTTTTCACTTCTAAAATCGAAGTTTATTTAAAAAACAATTTGGAAGCATTTTTCCCTGACCCTGAAAAAGATTCATTCAAAAAAATATTCCCGGGAAAAAATATGATTTACAAAATTATCAACAGCATGCTTAAAGACCTTGGCCTTAAAACAAAGGGTGATGGAAGAGGACCGCACACCTTCCGGCATTATGTAGCTACAAATTTTCGCTATAATTTTAGGATGGATCTGGATCATGTTGCCCGTTTATTGGGAGACACTCAGAAAACAATAAGTTACAGATATCTTCATCCAACTGCTGAAATGTTGCACAATTTAAATAGAGCATCTGGTTAGTAAAAAATATTTTTAACATCCCCAAGAGGATTAACTTTGGGATTACTTTTTGATATAAAGGATTTGGACACTGTTTATGATATCTCCAAATAAGTTGAATAGAAATTTAAATATTTTGATTTTGTTTTCGGCTATATAATGGAATATTCTTTTGAAAATTTATTTGCTTTGCACCACAATATATATTACGGTAATTTCTATATAAATTTGGACAGAATAGTAAACGCATTCCGGTGGTTTATAGCTTGGAGAGTGTGCGGAATATGGCAAGTATAAATGAGCTATTCAAAAGGAACATGGCCGCACAACAATAATGGATATTGTCTTTTTTTATCCTAAAGGAGAATCCTTATGTATAGGAACCACAAAAATCATCTCATTCTGATGATCTCCCTGTTATTTTGTACTATTGTTAGTAGCCAGTTGTTTGCGGCTGACAAGGAAGTAATTACAAAACAAAAATTGTATGTTTTTCACACTGCCTTAGAATCTCCTATAAAAGAAATTCTAAACGTCTGTATTCAAGAAGCATTTAGCAGACTTAATCTTAATGTGAAACTCGTCATGAACCCTTCAAGCCAGAGAGCATTGATGCTGGCGAACGAAGATGGTGATGGGGACGCCGCCCGTGTGCCTAATATTAAAGAAATCGACCCTGAAAATACCGGCAATCTGGTTCAAGTGTCAGAATCTATTTTAACAATGGAGCTGGCGGTATATGCCAAGAATCTATCCTTCCCTGTGGAAGGATGGAACTCCCTTGAGAAATATCATAATGGAGCTCGAATAGGTGCCAAGATTTTAGAGAAAAATATTCCTGGCAAAAGAACTTTTCTTCCGACAACAGTGCAGCTGGTCCAAATGTTGGACGCTGGGCGAATTGATACTATGGTTGAATGGAATCTTATCGCCGAAAATGCGATCAAGATTTTAAAAGTAACAAGTATCAAAAAGTTATCCCCTCCCATTAAATTACAGCCTTTCCATATTTATCTACACAAAAAGCATAAAATCCTTGTTCCAAAACTTAATCAAGCACTTCGCCAGATGAAAGAGGACGGTTTTTTTGACAAGATCGCTGGAGAAAAAGAATTTGTTTTTTACACCGGTGCACAATCTCCTGTGAAAGATATTTTAGAGAGACAGCTTCAAGAGGCTTTTAAAAGAATAGGCCTCAAGTTTAAACTTATTTATCTGGGGTCTGCTCAGAGGTCTTTAGTGGCGGCGAATGAAGATGGCGATGGCGATGCAGGTCGAGTCCCCGATATTAAACAAATTGCCCCGAAAGAAACCGAGAATCTTATCCAGATACCTGAGTCTATAAGTAATATAAGATTTTACGTGTATACCAAGGGGATTGTTTCCTCTGCCAATGGTTACAAGTCTCTTGCCAATTTTCGTAACGGCTTCAGGGTGGGGACAAAAATTTTGGAAAAAAATATTCCAGGGGAAAGAATAATACTTCCAAATGCAACACGTCTATTCCAGATGCTTGATGACGGAAGGCTTGATACTGTTGTGGAGTGGTCTTATATTTCTGATAAAATCATAAAGGAAAATAATTATTCCGGCATAAAAAGATTAACCCCACCATTGGTAGACTTGCCAGTATATAGCCTCATTCACAAAAAATACCAGGCGCTGGCTCCTGAAATAGCTAAAGCTTTGAAAGAGATGAAGACGGATGGTACATTTGAGAAAATTGAGGAAGATGTCCTGAGCAAGTTTAATCTTAATTAATACGAGGGCTGTCCACATGCAGAAAAGTATCCGACGGGATTTAAGCATAGGAATTTGTTTTGTAATTTTCTTTATTAGTGTTGTCATCGGAATCGGTTACTATTCATTTTCGATTAACTACAATGAAAAAAAATTAAAAAACTTTATAGAAAATCAAACAAAGCACATCTCTGACACTTTTACGTTACAGTTATGGCTGTTCGATCTGAATACAACACAGGAACTTTGCAAACTCCTTTCGAAATCAAAGGAAATCAGTGGCCTTCGTCTACTTGACCATAAGAAAAAACTTATTTTTGAACAAGAGCCATCCCATAAAGAGGCGACTGTTCATGTCAACAGAGAACTTCGCTATAAAGGAGAAAAACTCGTTGGTTATATCGAAATTTTTTATTCCAACACTTCTCAGAGGCAAGAGAGACAAAATATTTTGATCATCGGGATATTAATGGTTATTGGAACTATTATGGGGGCCTTTCTTTTTATCAATATTCTCCTTAAACGTTACCTTTCCAGACCGTTGGACAATTTACAAAAAGATATGGTTTTGCTGGCCAAAGGCAACTTTCAGCAATCAGCCATAGTCGGGCAAAAAATTGAAATTCAGAATATTATTGATACGTTCAACAAGCTAACAATTAGCCTTCGAGAGAGGGATGATGAAATTACAAGCAAAACCAATGCCCTTAAAACAGAAATTTCAGAACGAAAACACACTGAACAGGCACTCATAAAATCAGAACAGAGTTTCCGAAATCTTTTTAACTCTATAACCGATCTCATCTACACACAAGATCTTGATGGTAGGTTTGCCTCTGTTAATCCTGCTATGAACAAACTTTTTGGCTATGATATGGATGAGTTTATAGGCCACAGGGCTGCAGATTTCATGGAACCGGAACTTCAATCCGGATTTGACAGTCGGTATCTGGAAGTGATCAAGAAACACAGGCATCATGAGGGTATTGCCTGCTATTTCAAAAAAAATCGGGAGAAAATTTATATCGAGTATAAAAGTTCCCTGGTCAAACCATATGATGCTGAACCCTACATTAGCGGCATTGGCAGGGATGTGACCGAAAAAGTTTTATCAGAAAAAAAGATTAAAAAACTTCAAAAACAATTAGCACAAACCCAGAAAATGGAATCCATCGGCACCCTTGCAGGTGGTATCGCCCACGATTTTAACAATATACTTTTCCCCATTGTGGGTTATACTGAGATGCTGTTAGAGGATGTCCCTGAAGACAGTCCATTTAAAGATAGCTTGCACAACATTTATACCAGTGCTTTAAGAGCCAAGAGCCTGGTAAAACAGATCCTCACATTTTCACGACAAGACAGTAATGAACTTACGCTGATGAAAGTGCAACCGATTATCAAGGAAGCATTAAAGCTTATCAGGTCTACAATTCCCACAACAATTGAAATCATACAGGATATCAATCCTGATTGTGGTGTAATCAAGGCTGATCCCACACAAATTCATCAGATTGTAATGAATCTTTCAACCAATGCTTATCATGCCATGGAAGACACAGGCGGGGAACTGAAAGTCAGCTTCAGAGAAGTCGAATTAGGTGAGTACGACATAATAACTCCAGATATGACACCTGGAGTTTATGTTTGTCTGACAGTAGCTGATACAGGGAAGGGCATGGATAAAAACTTAACAGATAAAATCTTTGATCCGTTTTTTACCACCAAAGCCATAGGCAAGGGCACTGGGATGGGGCTCTCCGTGGTGCATGGTATTGTTACTGCCATGGGAGGCGCTATCCATGTATACAGTGAACCTGGAAAAGGAACTGAGTTTCATGTTTATCTGCCAATAGAAATGAGTCTTTCTAAAAAACAGGTCACTCATTCAACAGCACCAATCCAGGGCGGCACTGAACACATCCTTTTTGTGGATGATGAAGAAGCAATCCTTCAAATGGAAAGACTGATGCTGGAGCGTTTGGGGTATCAGGTTACTTCGCGTACCATCAGTCTTGAAGCTCTTGAAGCTTTCCGTGCAAATCCAGATAAATTTGACTTGATCATCACTGATATGGCAATGCCAAATATGCCGGGAGACAAACTATCAGCTGAACTGACTAAAATACGCCCTGATATTCCCATATTGCTTTGTACAGGGTTCAGTGAAGCCATGTCTGAAGAAAAAGCTGCATCTTTAGGTATTAAAGGTTTTCTAATGAAGCCTATTGTAATGAAAGATCTTGCCCAAAAGATACGTGAAGTTCTGGATAAATAATACTTTGACTATTTTTAATACCAGCAATAGTAGCAGTAAAAAAAGGAAAGAATTTCCCATAAATCAGATTCTGGTTATTGATGATGAAGTCCCCATTCTGAATATGTTGAAATTAATGCTGACCAGAATAGGTTTTCTGGTTGATACTGCTGAGAGTGGAGAAGAAGGCATAAAAAAAATTAATTCAAACAAATACGCTCTAATTCTCACTGATATAAAAATGTCTGAACTTAATGGCATCGAAGTTTTAAAACAGGTAAAAGAAATTGATAAAAACATCGAAGTAATAATTCTTACAGCTTATGGAACGATTGACTCCGCAATCGAAGCAATCAAATTAGGTGCTTTTCATTATATAACTAAACCTTTCCAAACCGATGTCCTCCTCATTACCATCTCAAGATCGCT
>JAHJDU010000175.1 GCA_018812385.1 Pseudomonadota bacterium | reverse complement strand
TATTGATGAAGTTAAGGGATTCCATGCTGCCTGACAAACCTTTCAAGCTTGGCACCACGTCTTTTATTTTTCCGGATCATATCATCCCCAATGTAAAAAAACTGGGTCCATTTTTTGATGAAATTGAACTGCTTGTTTTTGAAAGCCAACCCGCCTTTGTACTGCCCTCAAAAGACGATGTAAAAGAGCTTTTATATTTATCCCAAAAATATGATCTTACCTATAATATCCATCTTCCCATTGATGTGAGTCTGACCTGTGAATCTTTGAAAAAAAGACAGAAAGCCAGGGATACACTTTTAAAGGTGATGGATCTTTTTGAACCTGTAACTCCCACCACCCACACCCTTCACCTTGATATGCCGATAGATGTAAAAAAGGATATGGGAAATCAAAGCAAGCTTGCAAAATGGACAGACAACATCCGTCAAGGCCTGGAAGGCCTGTTAAAAGATATTGTTGATCCCTCTATCATTTCCATTGAAACCATTGATTACCCTTTTTCATTGATTGAAATCCTGGTGGAGGAATTTAACCTGTCCGTGTGTATTGATGCCGGCCACCAGATAAAATACAATTACGATCTTCTTCAAACTTTTGAGAAACATAAATCAAGGACGTCCATTATACATTTGCATGGCGTGGAGTTTTTTGAAGATGAAATCAAAGACCACATATCCCTTGATAAATTGCCGGAAAAATACTTCAGGCAGGTTCAAATGATTCTGGAAAATTTTACGGGGGTGGTCAGCCTTGAAGTGTTTAATCTTGAAAATTTAAACCAATCCTTAAGTTTTCTTTCAAAGAGTTTTAATAATATTGCTCCAAATATTAATAAAAAGTGAATTAAAAAGCATCAGCCTGGATCATATGCTGAACAAATTTTTTAATACCCTTGTGCTTGCCCAAAGTTTCAAAGACACTTGTCTTGAATAAAGAGAACAGTTTTGATATCTTTAATTTCTGAGAAGATGAATATTTCTTGGCTTACTATTTAAATGCCAAGTTTTTACTTTTTATAAATTGCAGGAAAATTTAAGATGCCTTTGGTTCAAAAAAGACGGGTAACCCGTCAAATCAGTATTGGAAATGTTAAGATAGGTTCTGAGGCGCCCATTTGCGTCCAATCCATGACCAATACCCAGACACAGGATGTGAAAGCTACGACCCGGCAGATTCTTGCCCTTGAAAAGGCAGGGTGTGAAATTATAAGGGTTGCCGTTCCAGATATGGAAGCTGCCCTGGCCATTGAGAAGATCAAACAGCAGATCACCATCCCCATAATAGCAGATATTCATTTTGATTACAGGCTGGCCCTGGCATCTGCAAAGGCAGGTGCTGATGCTTTAAGAATAAATCCTGGCAATATCGGGGAAACAAAAAAGATCAGGGCTGTGGTGGATTGTGCAAAAGATCATGGCATTCCCATAAGAATCGGTGTGAATGCAGGCTCCCTTGAAAAGCAGATTGAACAGCGTCTTGGAACAACTGCCGAGGCTATGGTGGAAAGCGCTATCCGCAATATAAAAATTCTTGAAGATTTAAATTTTTATGACATTAAAGTTTCCCTGAAAGCCTCGGATGTTTCAAGGACGGTGAAGGCTTACCAATTATTGTCTTTAAAAACAAACGTGCCGTTTCATGTCGGGGTAACAGAGGCTGGTGGTCTTTATGCCGGCATCACAAAATCAGCCATTGGCATCGGCATGCTGCTGGCCCAGGGCCTTGGTGATACTATCCGGGTCTCATTGACAAGGGATCCCATTGAAGAAATCAGGACAGGGTTTGAGATCTTAAGGGCTTTAGGGATCAGAAGCAGGGGACCGGAACTTATTTCCTGTCCAACGTGCGGGCGGTGTAAGATCGATCTTTTTAAAATTGCGGAGAAAGTAGAAAAAGCTTTACTTGAACATCCTTCCCAGATTAAAGTTGCTATTATGGGATGCATTGTAAACGGTCCTGGTGAAGCAAAGGAAGCAGATATAGGTATTGCAGGTGGTGATGGCATGGGGATTTTATTTAAAAAAGGAAAAGTAATTCGGAAAATACACCAGGATCAACTTGTGGACCAATTGCTGGGCGAAATTGATAATATGACAAAGACTTCGGAGGAATTGAATGGCACAAAAGAATAAATCAGCGATCTCACCAACCCGGGAACAAGACTATGCTGCATGGTATCAGGAAGTGGTTAAAGCATCAGACATGGCTGAAAATTCACCTGTCAGGGGATGCATGGTGATAAAACCCTGGGGATATGCGCTTTGGGAAAATATCGTGCACCAGATGGATATCATGTTTAAGGAAACGGGTGTAAAAAATGCCTATTTCCCCTTGTTTATTCCTTTGAGTTATCTGGAAAAAGAGGCAGAGCATGTGGAAGGGTTTGCCAAAGAGTGTGCTGTTGTAACCCATCACAGGCTTGAAAAGGATGGTAAAGGTGGTTTAAAACCAGCAGGAAAACTTGCTGAACCTTTAATTGTCCGTCCAACGTCTGAAACTATTATTGGGGAATCCATGGCCAGATGGACATCAAGTTACAGGGACCTTCCCCTTCTTTTAAACCAGTGGGCCAATGTGGTTCGATGGGAGATGCGGACCCGGATGTTTTTAAGAACCAGTGAATTTTTATGGCAGGAGGGTCATACTGCCCATGCCACAGAGGCCGAAGCAAAAGCGAGAACCATGCTCATGCTGGATGTCTATACAAAATTTGTTGAAGAATATCTGGCCATGCCCGTGATCCGGGGCAGAAAAACTGTTTCAGAACGATTTCCCGGAGCTGATGATACCATTTGTATTGAAGCCATGATGCAGGATAAGAGGGCTCTTCAGGCCGGCACCTCCCATTTTCTGGGCCAGAATTTTGCCAAGGGATCTGGTATTAAATTTCAGAATGAAGAAGGCGAAGAAGCCTATGCCTGGACCACATCCTGGGGAAGTTCCACCAGGATGATCGGCGGGATGATCATGGTGCACTCGGATGATGACGGTCTAGTGCTTCCGCCACGGTTGGCTCCGGCCCATGTCGTCATTCTTCCGATTTTCAAAAAAGGTGAAGATAGTCGAATCATCATGGAAAGCGTCCAGGGCCTTAAAGATGTGCTGGAAGAAAAATTATTTCACGGCAGAAAGCTCCAGGTTGAAATTGATGATCGGGATATCGGCGGTACAAGGGGTTGGGACTGGGTAAAAAAAGGTGTTCCAGTCCGGATTGAACTGGGCCCCAGGGATATTGAAAAAAATTGCGTTTTTATGGCCAGAAGAGATGAACCCGCAAGCCAGAAACAATCCATGAACAGAGAAGAATTTATCGATCAGATCATAGATATTCTGGACAATATTCAGGATAATCTCTTTAACCGGGCAGTTAACTATCAAAAAGAACACACTTTTGAAATTGATGATAAAAAAGCATTTTATAAGCTCTATAAAAATACCAAAGGATATCATAATGGTGCCTTTGTTATGGCTCATTGGTGCGGATCTGAAAAATGTGAAGAAAAAATAAAAAAGGATTTGTCCGTTACTATACGGTGTATTCCTTTTGACAGTCCTATAGAAGATGGCAAGTGTATTTCTTGTGATAACGCAAGCTCAAGAAGGGTTCTTTTTGCAAAAGCTTATTAAGCATTGCCTATGATCAGGATTACCGACATACTGGATAAAATAGAGGAGTATAATCCCGGAGGGGATTCGGATATAATAGACCGGGCTTATATTTACTCTGCAAGGGTTCATGAAGGCCAGACGCGACTTTCCGGAGAACCCTATTTGTCCCATCCCCTTGAGGTGGCTAATATTTTAGCAGATATGCGTCTGGATGTTGAGAGCATTGCTGCAGCCCTCCTGCATGATGTCATTGAAGACACCCCGGCAACCAGAGAAGATATTGAAAAGATGTTCGGACCTGATGTTGCCCATATTGTTTCCGGTGTAACAAAGCTTTCTGTACTGCCGTTTTCAACCAAAATAGCCCAGCAGGCAGAAAGTTTACGAAAAATGATTCTTGCCATGGCAGATGATATCCGGGTGGTTCTGATCAAGCTTGCGGACAGAATTCACAATATGAGGACCTTAAAGTATCACCTTACTCCTGAGAAACAGGTAATCATTGCCCAGGAAACCCTGGACATCTATGCCCCGATAGCTGCACGCCTGGGGATCTTCTGGATAAAGTATGAACTGGAGGAAATTGCGTTTTATTATACCTTAAGGGATGAATATGAACGGATTGATGCCCTGGTGAATAAAGCCAAAGATGAAAAAGAAGAGTACATTAAAGAGGTGAATGAAAAACTTCACGATAAAATGGGGGAAATGGGGCTGGAAGGTGAAATAAAAGGGAGGTATAAGCAACATTACAGCATTTATCAGAAAATGCTGTCCCAGAATCTTGAATTTGATGAGGTCTATGATATCATCGCGTTTAGAATTGTCCTGGATACTGTTCCCAATTGCTATGCCGCTCTGGGTGCTATCCATTCCATGTGGAAGCCGATTTATAACAAAATTAAAGACTATATTGGCAATCCCAAGCCCAATATGTATCAATCAATTCATACCACTGTTGTGGGCCCAAAGGGCGAGCGGGTTGAAATACAGATCCGTACCTATGATATGGATCAGATTGCAGAATCCGGGATTGCCGCCCATTGGAGTTATAAAGAAGGTACAAAGGTTGATGAGCGTGCTGGAGAATTGTTTTCCTGGATAAAAAAGCTTGTGGAAAATCAGGAAAATTATAATGACCCGGATGAATTTCTGGAAAATGTACGCATTGACCTGTATCCGGCTGAAATATATGTGTTCACCCCCCAGGGCGAGATCAAGACCCTTCCTAAAAAAGCCACGCCAATAGATTTTGCTTATCTTATACATACGGAAGTTGGTGCCGAGTGCACAGGAGCAAAGGTCAATGGAAAATTGGTGCCCCTGACCCATCAATTGAATACGGGGGATAAAATAGAAATTATTACAACCAAGGGCCATACCCCAAGTCCTGACTGGCTTAATTTTGTAAAGACAGTAAAGGCCAGAACTAAAATCAGGGGCTGGATCAATGCCCAGGAAAAAGAGAGAAGTTATTCCCTGGGAAGAGAGATATGTGAAAAGACATTTAGAAAGAAAAACCAGAATTTTAATGCCCTTGTTAAATCAGGGGAAATCAAAAAGGTTGCCGATACCTATGGGTTTAAATCGATTGATGATCTGATCGCCCATGTGGGCTTTGGAAAACTCACCCCGTTGCAGATTTTGAATAAAGCTTTGCCTGAACTTGAAAAACAGGAAGTTAAAGAAGGAAGCGTTCTTCAGAAACTGGTTGGAAAGCAAAAGAAAAAAGACAGTACAGGCATTGTTGTAAAAGGGCTGAATGATATTCTTGTTAGGTTTTCAAAGTGCTGCAACCCGCTTCCAGGAGATCCCATCACTGGTTACATCACCCAGGGCCAGGGAGTGACCATTCACCGAAAAGGATGCGTGAATGTCATGAAAATGAGTAATGAACGTCAGATTGAAGTCCAATGGAGTAACGATGTCACAGAATCTTATCCTGCCAGCATCAAGGTCCGGACAGAGGACAGGTTTGGGCTTTTAGCAGATATTGCATCCGTGATCAGCAAACATAAATCAAATATTTTAAATGCTAAAACAGAAACCCAGGAAACAGGCCTGGGTCTGTTCTATTTTACGATCCTGGTTGAAAGTACATCTCAGCTTCGAAAAATCATGTCAGAGATCAGAAAAGTGAAAAAAGTAACGGATGTCAAACGAATTATCAGAGCCGAATAAATCATATCCACAAGCTCATATCAATTTTAAAAAAGGCGAGCATTCCGAACTTGCAGAATCTGTATTAAAAACTTTGTAGACAGGTTACAAAAATAAAGGTTCGGGCTGTCTTGATTAAACGGCCCGAACCAGAAAATTTGTATTATTGATAAAGAAGTAAGCGGCCTTAAGAGGCTTTAGTTACTTTTCCTGCTTTAATACAGCTTGTGCAGACATCTATTTTTCTAACACAACCCTCTTTAATTACTGCACGAACTCTTTGAAGGTTGGGATTAAATTTTCTCTTGTTCAGATTATGAGCATGACTGACATTATTGCCAACCATTGGTTTTTTTCCGCAAATTGCACATTCTTTCGACATTTTTATACTCCTAAAAAAAATCTTTTTAACAAAATAATAACCTGGGATAGATATATTAAAAACAAATAAAAGTAAAGAAATTTTTAATTTTTGTTTACCAAGGCCTGGCACTCAAGGATTTTATTCAATGCTTCTTTGCTTTCTTTTGAGTTGGGATAATTGGCGACAAGAGACTCATATCTTTTTAATGCAGATTTATATTTTTTTGTTTTGTAATAGAAATTGGCCACATACAATTCATGTCCTGAAAGGTTTTCCAAACAGTTTTGGATTTTTTCCTTTGCTTTTTGGGCGAACTCACTTTCAGGGTATTGATCAATAAGGCGCTTGAACTGGGCCATGCTGTTTTTAGCAGGCGTCTGGTCTCTGTCTACAGTATCCAGCTGGTCAAACCAGCAAAGCCCGGTGCTATAAATAATATAAGGAATTGCATCGTTTTTTGGATGCAGTTTTTCAAATGCTTCATAGGCAAGGATTGCTTCATCATATTCTTTAAGATGATAATGGGCATCTGCAATTTTAAGCTCAGCTAAAATGGCATACTTGCTGAACGGATACCAGTCTTTCAAATCCATATATGCTTTTATGGAAGCTTTATAGTTTCCTGAAATAAAGGCGGAAGACCCTTCTGAAACAAGCTCTTCAACACTTTTTTCCATTTCATTTGAGCTTTCAAACAGAGCGCATCCGGAAAGCAGCAAAATAATCGCAAATAATAAAAATAATTTTTTCATAATTATAAGTTCTCAATAAAATGTTCTGCAGAGATGGCAGCAATAGCAGCATCACCTACAGCAGTTGATATCTGTCTTAATGGGGTATCTCTTACATCGCCCACAGCATATACGCCTGGAACAGAGGTTTGCATTTTTTTGTCCGTAAGAATAAACCCAAACTCATCTGTTTCAATAGTGTCATTCAAAAATGAAGTATTTGGTAAAATACCAACCCATATAAAACAGCCATCAGCCTTTAAGGTTTTTTCTTCATGGGTTTTTACATTTTTTATTTTAACGCTTTCTAGGCCGAAAAAGCCGTCTAAACCCGTTGCAACACTGTCCCATATAATTTCAAGTTTATTATTTTTAAATGCGCGTTCCTGAAGAATTTTTGCGGCTCGAAGTTCATCTCTTCTGTGAATCAGATAGACTTTTTTGGCAAATTTTGTCAGGAAGATGGCTTCCTGAACGGCTGTATCTCCTCCGCCAATTGCAACAACTGTTTTATCTTTAAAAAAAGGTGCGTCACAGGTGGCGCAAAAGGAAACGCCCTTTCCCATGAATTTATCCTCTCCAATGCCAAGGTTTTTTGGGGATGCACCCGAGGCAATGATAAGGCTTTTGGAGGTAATGCTCCTGTCTTTTAGAACAATTTCTTTTAATTCCTTGGAAAGATTAAGAGAATGGACCTCTGCTGTTTCAATCTTTAACCCCATTGCTTCGGCCTGGGTTTTCATTTTTTCAGCAAGATCAAATCCTGAAATGCCTTCGGGAAAGCCAGGGTAGTTTTCTATCCAGTCCGTAACCAGGATTTGACCGCCAGGCACGGTTTTTTCCAATAAAAGGACATTCATCCTTGCCCTTGCAGCATAGATTCCCGCTGTCAGGCCGGCAGGTCCGGCACCAATAATTACAAGGTCATAATCAATCTTTGACATTAAACGTCTCCTTACAAGACCCTTTTTATGGTTTCTTCAAGTTTTTCTTTGCCAACCATTCCCGTGATCTGATCAGCTATTTTTCCATTTTTAAAGAAAATCAGCGTAGGTATTGCCTGAACGCCATATTTGCTGGGACTGATTGGATTTTCATCAACGTTTACTTTTGCAAAGGTCATTTTGTCACCATACTCTTTTTCAAGGGCATCAACGGTCGGGGCAATGGCTTTACAAGGACCACACCAGGGTGCCCAGAAATCCACCATTACAGGCTTTTCTGATTTAAGAACTTTTTCCTCAAAGGAATCATCTTCAAGTTCAATTATATTTTGTGTCATGACAACCGTCCTAAGTTTAAGTTTATGGTTAAAAAATATCCTTGTAAATATAGGCCTTATTCATTTTTTGTCAATTAATCAATAAAGTTCAGAATAAAACTAAGGGGCAATAGCTTTTGATAATTCGCTCAAAGCTGTTTTACCCCTTAAAATCGTATAAGCAATAATTAAATTTTACCAGTTTTCAGCAAGCAGCTCAAAATGGGCCTGGGGATGCACACAAGCCGGGCACATTTCTATGGCCTCTTCTCCTTCATGGACATATCCGCAGTTTCTGCATCGCCATTTTGTACTGCTCTCTTTTTTAAACACTGTTCCCTTTTCCACATTGGCAGCAAGATCAGCATATCTTTTCCCATGCTGTTTTTCTGCAACAGCAATCATTTCAAAGACCATGGCAATGGCATCAAAGCCTTCTTGCCTGGCTGTTGCAGCAAACTCAGGATACATTTTTGTCCATTCAAATTCCTCTCCTGCTGCAGCTTCTTTGAGGTTTTCAAGGGTAGTTCCGATCATGCCTGCGGGGAATGCAGCTGTGATCTCAAGTTCTCCGCCCTCAAGAAATTTGAAAAACTGTTTGGCATGTTCTTTTTCCTGGTTGGCGGTCTCTGTAAAAATGTCTGAGATTTGAATAAAGCCTTCTTTTTTTGCAGCACTTGCAAAATAGGTATATCGGTTTCTAGCCTGGGACTCACCTGCAAAAGCGGTTAAAAGGTTTCTTTCGGTTTGGGTGCCTTTTAAGCTTGCCATAATTTTGTCT
>JAHJDU010000174.1 GCA_018812385.1 Pseudomonadota bacterium | reverse complement strand
GATCTTTCCTGATTCGTCAGCCTTGGGACAAATGCTTTTAAAAAAGAGTCCTCAGAAAATTTCTGGAGATAAAACATAATGGTTTCTTCATCTGTTTTCCGGTCAAGGCCAAAAGCTCCCAGACCTTTGTATTCCTGAATAAAATTGTGTGTGTCTTTTTTCATATTAATAAATCCTTTATTTGGTAATGACAACTTCTGTATTTCCCCATAGGGATATTTTTTCCTTTTTCTGATGTATAAAAGTGCTTCTTTTCTTTTATTTGTCAATTTTTAAACAGAGCGTTGGCATTTAGATATTTCTTTCCGGGTTTTAATCTACCCATAACACAATCCTAATACAATTCTAACACATCAATTGTAGACTTCCTTCTCAAATGAACCACGCTTGATAAAAGCATTTATTTTATTTTAATCTTTTAAGGAGAAAGTATGAATAAATTTACTAAATTAATACTTGCGTTAATTGTTTCAATGGTAATTGCATCTTCCCAGGTGTTTGCCGGAGAATTGCTTATTAAGGGTTCCACCACGGTTCTCCCTATTGCACAAAAGGCAGCCGAAGCCTATATGGCAGAGAATCCGGGGGTAAAGATTTCTCTTTCCGGCGGCGGTTCCGGAAACGGGATCAAGGCGATTATTGATGGGACCGCAGATATTGGAAATGCGTCAAGATTCATCAAGCAAAAGGAAGTCAGCCTGGCCGTTACAAAAGACGTATATCCAGTGCCTTTCAGAATTGCCCTGGATGCCATTGTCCCTGTTGTCAATCCTAAAAACAGCGTAAATGATTTGACCACAGCCCAGTTAAAAGATATTTATCTGGGTAAAATCAAAGACTGGAAAGAAGTGGGCGGAACCCCGGGTAAAATTGTTGTTATCTCAAGGGACAGTTCTTCAGGCACTTTTGGTGTGTGGAAAGAACTTATTATGCAAGAAGAACGCGTTATCCCGAGCGCTTTGACCGTTCCTTCCAATGGCGGTATTGTACAGGCTATTACAACAACACCGGGAGCTATCGGATATGTGGGTCTGGGGTATCTGACAGAGAGATCAAAGCTGTAAAAGTAGGCGGTATTGAGGGATCTGAAGAGACCACTTTGAATGGATCTTTTCCCATATCCAGAGGGCTTTTCATGTTTACAAAGGGCTGGCCAGAGGGAGAAACAATGGATTTTATCTCTTTTATTCTCTCAAGAAAGGGTCAGGACCTGGTAAAAGAAGCCGGTTCAATTCCGTTATTCTAAATCCATACGGAGCAGTTTATTGAAACGTCAAATAATAGATAAAGGAGTGCATTCAACATTTTTATTGATTGCACTCTTTTCCATAACAGCCCTGTCTTTGATCATGGTATTCCTTTTTATCGAAGGGATACCCATTTTTGATCTGATCAGTGTTAAAGAGTTTGTCTTTGGTCAATACTGGTATCCCACAGATGATCCTGCGGATTTTGGAATTCTTGCCCTCATCCTTGGATCTGTTTGTGTCACCCTGCTATCCGGCATGATGGCAATCCCTTTGGGGATCATGACGGCCATCTACCTTGCAGAAATCGCACCCCCAAAAGTGGCTGAAATTGTCAAACCCATTGTAGAGTTAATGGCATCCATGCCATCAGTGGTCATTGGTTTTTTCGGCATGGTGGTGGTGGCGCCGTTTATCCAGCAGCTTTTTAATATTCCCGTTGGTTTGAATATGTTTAATGCCTCTTTGATGCTTGCTTTTATGGCTGTCCCCACCATCTGCAGTATTTCCGAGGATGCGATTTTTTCGGTCCCGGTTGCATTAAAAGAAGCATCCTTTGCCCTGGGGGCCACCCATTTTGAAACCATTGCAAAGGTCATTATCCCGGCATCCCTTTCAGGCATCTGCACAGCTGTGATTCTCGGGTTGTCAAGGGCCATCGGAGAAACCATGGTGGTCCTTATGGCAGCAGGCGGAGCCGCCATGATCCCGGGGTCCATTTTTGATCCTGTCCGTCCCCTGCCGGCAAGCATTGCTGCTGAAATGGCCGAAGCACCGTTCAGAAGTGAGCACTATCATGCGTTGTTTGCCATCGGAATAGTTCTCTTCTTGTTTACATTGATTTTTAATTTATTTGCTGACTATCTTTCTCATAAGTTCAGGCAGGTGGGGGAAGCGTCTTTATAATGATAAAAAAAAGATTGTTCATACAAAAAATATGGTTTTCATTTTTAAAAATGGCTGTCCTGATCAATGGCGCAGCCCTGGCAGTGATCCTGTATTTTATTTTGTCCCGCGGGTGGCGGGCCATCTCATGGGAATTCTTGACACAGGCGCCCCGCGATTCAATGACGGCCGGTGGTATTCTGCCCTGCATTATCGGGACTATTTCTTTGTGCCTGGTCACCATATTTGTGGCATTGCCGATCGGCGTGGCATCTGCCATATATCTGAATGAATATGCAACCCAGGGAAAGCTTGTCAGGATCATCCGGCTTGGGATCAATAACCTTGCCGGTGTTCCGTCCATTGTATTTGGATTGTTCGGTCTTGCCTTTTTTTGTATTGTTTTAAAAATGGGCGTATCTGTTGCTGCCGGTGGATTGACTCTGGGGATAATGACCCTGCCGGTGATTATAGGTGCATCGGAAGAAGCGTTAAAGTCGGTTCCCAATACATACAGGGAAGCCTCCCTTGCCATGGGGGCCACAAAGTGGCAGACCATACGAAAAGTAGTTCTACCTGTGGCATTCCCCGGTATTATTACAGGTTCAATACTGGGGATAAGCCGAGCTGCTGGGGAGACGGCCCCGATTATGTACACGGGTGCTGTTTTTTTTACACCCGATCTGCCAACATCCATATTCGATGAGGTCATGGCATTGCCCTATCATATTTATGTGCTGGCCACTGCCGGAACCAATATTGAAGCAACCCGTCATCTGCAATATGGAACAGCGCTTGTGCTGATTGCGCTTGTGCTTGGAATGAATCTTTTTGCCATCATTCTGCGGTCAAAAATGAGAAAAAAGTTGAGGATATAGCTTCATGGAAAGCAATATTAAAATGCATACCAAAAATCTGGATTTCTTTTATGGAAATTTCCAGGCGCTTTATAATGTTTCAATTGAATTTGCCCAAAATCGGGTTACAGCACTTATCGGCCCGTCCGGGTGCGGGAAAAGCACCTATTTAAGATGCTTGAACCGGATGAATGATTTGATTTCCGGAATCAAGGTCAAGGGTCAGGCCATGCTGGATACCGAAGACATTTATGACCCGTCCTTAGATGTAGTAACTTTACGAAGACGGGTGGGCATGGTTTTTCAAAAACCCAATCCATTTCCAAAATCTATTTTTGAAAATGTTGCTTATGGATTGAAAGTAAATGGTGTTAAAGATAAGGCAAAAATAACCGAGATTGTTGAAAAAAGCCTGAAACAGGCTGCCATCTGGGATGAGGTCAAGGACAGGCTAAATGAGTCGGCTCTGGGGCTTTCCGGGGGTCAGCAGCAGCGTCTGTGCATTGCCCGGGCTCTTGCAGTAGACCCAGAAGTATTGTTGATGGATGAACCTGCTTCTGCGCTTGATCCCATTGCCACTCAAAAAATTGAAGAATTGATTACTGAGCTTTCAAGCAAACTCACCATAATTATTGTGACCCATAATATGCAGCAGGCTGCAAGGGTTTCTGACAGGACAGCATTCTTCTATATGGGAAAGCTGATTGAGGTCAATGATACAGACACGCTGTTTACAAAACCAGGATTAAAACAGACAGAGGATTATATTACCGGAAGATTTGGTTAAGGAGAAAATGATGGCAGGCCATCTGCAAAAAGAAATAGAAAAAATCAAAAAAGAAATTCTGTCCCTTGGGGCCATGGTGGAAGACCGGCT
>JAHJDU010000173.1 GCA_018812385.1 Pseudomonadota bacterium | reverse complement strand
ACCACTTTTTTATATTGAATTTCGCATTCCGGAGAAATCACCATGGGGTCAAAATGAAAGGCAAGTCTGTATCCCTTTGACTCTACAATCCTTGCCGCCTCAAGACGGGCGGTAAGAGAGGCTGTTCCCCTTTCTTCGGAACGAATTATCTCCGGGGTATTCAATGACCAGGCAATAATCGTTTTTTCATGATGATCAAGGGGAAGTAAGGATTCAATATTAATGGTTTTGGTCTTGAGCTCCAAAAGGCAATTGTTTTGTCTTGCAAATGTTTCAACAAGAAATTTAGGCTGAAGACTTATTTTTTCCCAGATAAGAGAGTCTGTATACTCTCCTGTCCCGATTCTAAATATTTTATTTTGGGTGAAGGTATTTTGAAGCGTGTTGCCAATGGTTTTGAGACCTGCAAAATATTGGAGAACCGGTGGATGAAAATATGCCTGAAGAATACAGTAAGAACAATCCATGGTACAGAATGTACCGGTATGAAGAATGGTATAATCACAACAGGTATAAAAACTGGTTCCAGGGCATTCCTTTATAACAGCCCCTTTGTTCCGAGTAATATAAAGCGTTTTTTTGGCTTTTGAGATCGGGTCGTCTGAATCATTTATAAAGTCATAAACGGTTCGTGTGTCTTCTACCCATTGAGGCTCTGCAGCAAGCCTGGAAATGATATAATCGATTTCAAAATCCCTGGGAACCGCTTTATCAATAAAAAGAGTATCAATTTTCATGAGTTGAAAATTTCTTTTAATTCTTTGTTTTCCAGGCCGGCAGTAAGGTTTTGAACATTTTCAAAAAACTCTCGATAATTTTTGGCTGTAAAGGAGATGGAATAGGTTTGGCTGTCAAGGTTTTCCGGGGGAGAAATTTTGATGCGGCTTCCCAGTTTTATAGATGTGATTTTTTCCCTGACCATTTGACGGTATTTTAAAACCGTTGGGAATCTGTGTTCAAAAAGATAGGCACGCAAATTTTCGGTTTTTAATCCAGGGTCTTTTTTTTCATCAGAAAGAATATCCTGTATTTCTTGATTCATATAAAACGCTTTTGGTTTAATGGCATCTCTGGCGGCAATTTCCATTATATATAGTATAATTTCAAGTTGTTTGTTCTGAGATGCATGAATTTTTGAAAAAATATCTAAAAAAACCATTATGGTATCTTTTTCCAAAAGAGAAATTCTTTTGGCCGACTTAAAGGATAGATTACCCGTGTGAATTAATTCCAGAGCAGTATCAGGCAAATCACCAATGGTTAATAAATCCCCTACAAAACCTTCAGCAAGCTCTGTGTTAAAGATAGCTGGTGATTTTTCTGCAATCTGTTGTTTATCCGAAAATTGATATAGACGTCTTGTACATATTATAAGTTCAGCAAGGGTTAATTGCCTTTGAAAAGCAAGTGATGTTATAGATTTTAAAAGGCATTGATAGTCTGTTGTATCAGGCTTTGTTTTATATACAAGTATTTTTATTTCATTATTATGAACCCTATTATTATGAATATGGGCTCTGATTCTGTTAAATCCTGAAATGATAATAAATTTATTGTTTAAAGGCCTGACTATGGGAGGATAAATCAGGCCTGTTTCCCTAAAAGATCGAGCCAGAAAGCAAATATCTTTTTTAGAAAATGAAATTTTATATCTTTCATCTGTCAGATCAATATCATTTATATTTATTTCGCACAAACAATCAGACATTTTCTTCTGTCAGGCGGGTATAAATTTCTTTGTATGTATTGGATGTCCTATCAATGACTTCCTGGGGAAGCTTTGGCCCCGGGCTTTTTTTATTCCATCCTGAGGCAATAAGCCAGTCCCTGACATATTGTTTATCAAAGCTGTTCTGGCTTCTTCCTGGTTCGTAGTCGCTTAAAGGCCAGAATCGTGAAGAATCCGGGGTCAGGATCTCATCAATAAGGATAATTTCTCCGTCCAGCATACCAAATTCAAATTTTGTATCGGCAATGATAATGCCTTTTGACAAAGCATATTCAGCGCCTTTTTTGTATATTGCAAGACTTAGATTTTTTAATTTTTCCGCTTTTTCACTTCCGATCAGTTTTACTGCCTCATCAAAACTGATATTAATATCATGATCACCGATTTCAGCTTTGGTAGAAGGTGTAAAAAGCGGTTGTTCAAGTTTGTCCGATTCTTTCAACCCTTTGGGTAGTGTTATCCCGCAGACATGGCCTTCTTTTTGATAAGAATTCCAACCAGAGCCTGTTATATATCCTCTTACAATGCATTCAATGGTAAGCGGTTCAGCTTTTTTTACCAGCATACTTCGTTTATCCAAAATATCTGAATAGGGTTTAAATTCTTCAGGATACTCATTTACATTGGTCGTGATAATATGATTTTTTACAATGCTTTCCATTTTTTTAAACCAGAACACAGAAATCTGATTTAAAACTTTTCCCTTATCCAGGATAGTATCCGGCAGTACAACATCAAAAGCAGAAAGCCTGTCTGTTGTAACCATTAACAGGGATTCTCCCGTGTCAAATATATCCCTGACTTTACCCTGCCTGACCAAGGCCAGGTTGTCAAATTGAGTTTTTGGAATGGATGTCATCTTAATCTCCTTATTTTATTATAATTGTATATATAATT
>JAHJDU010000172.1 GCA_018812385.1 Pseudomonadota bacterium | reverse complement strand
GATAAATAGAACAGGGAGCACAGCAAATGTGAAGTAATAGTTTCAATCTCTGCTCCCGAATATAGAGGTCCCGATCCTTACCATTGTAGATCCTTCTTCTATGGCAACTTTAAAATCATTGCTCATCCCCATGGACAGGTGCTCCATGGATATAGTTTCAAATTTTTGATTCAGGATTTCGTTTTTAATTCGGACCAATTGCTGAAAATAGATTCTGGCCTGATCAGGGTCTGAAAAATATGGCGGCATGCACATTAATCCCTTAACGGCTATATTTGCATAGGTATGGATTTGAGTTATTAATTGAATGGTGTCCTCTATATTGGTACCGGATTTTGTGTCTTCTTCACCAATATTTACCTGAACAAGTATTTTCTGAATTTTATTAATTTTTCTGGCCTGCTTATCTATTTCCCTGGCAAGTTTTATAGTATCAACAGTGTGAATATAATCAAAATACTTAACTGCAAATTTTGCTTTATTGGACTGGAGATGGCCTATAAAATGCCAGCAGGCAGAATTCTTTCCAATTTTATCAATTTTATCAATTGCTTCTTGAATATAATTTTCACCAAAATGTTTTGCTCCTGCTTTGATGCCTTCCATTATGGCTTCTATACTTTTTCTTTTACTGACAGCTATCAATCGAATCTTCTCAGGCCTGCGGCCACAGGACTTGGCAGTTTCAATAATTTGTTTATTTATTTTATCCAGATTGTCTTTAATGGATGACATGATGATTTAAGTCCTTAAAATTGGATGATATCTAAATTCATTAGTGTTTCAATGACTTCACAAACAGGCAATCCCACAACATTGGAATAGGAGCCTGAAATTCGTTTAACCAGAAATGCTCCGATTCCCTGTATCCCATAGGAACCTGCTTTGTCAAATGGTTCTCCTGTGTTTACATACCATTGTATTTCCCGGGGGCTTAAACATTTAAAAAATACTTTTGTTTCAACCGATTGTGTAATTATACAATTTTTTTCCTGATTGACTATAGAAAAACCTGTAAATACGCTGTGTTCACAATTATTTAATTTGTTCAGCATTGCAATGGCATCTGTTTTTGACCGTGGCTTGCCAAGGATTTGATCATCCGCAACAACTATGGTATCTGCTCCCAGAATCCAACCATCTGGATAAAACAAGGAAATATTTTTTGCTTTTAAAAAAGAGAGCTCTTTTACATATTTTTCAGGATTTTTTATTGAAATACCTGCTTCGTCAGTGTTAGATGGAACAATTTTAATGCTTAACCCAAGCTGTTCAAGGAGCTCTCGCCTTCTGGGAGATTTGGAGGCCAGTATTATTTTTTTTGTACCAATTAATTTCATAGAGTTCTCTTTTATCAGAAATACTTCAAAGTGACAATCTTCAGGTTTTAAGCTTGCAAAATTTTGAAAAATGGTATAAAAAAACCAAGAATTTGCCTGGGTGGCGGAACTGGTAGACGCAAGGGACTTAAAATCCCTCGGAGATAATCTCTGTACGAGTTCAATTCTCGTCCCAGGTACCACTTAATAATAAAGGGTTTTGGCCTTTTAACCAAAGCCCTTTATTAAATTACAGCCTTTTCAAACCCAAATTAAAGTTAACATCATTTTACGGGTGACCTTCAGGTTATGGATAAAATTAAAATCATTGGCGGCAACCAACTTTTTGGTGAAGTGAATATCAGCGGGGCCAAAAATGCCGCCCTTCCTTTAATCGCTTCAAGTATTCTGGTCAATGGTAAAATTACTTTTACCAATGTTCCAGACCTGATGGATATTACCAGCATCAGGCTTCTTTTAGAAGATTTGGGGGCATTCTGCACGGTTTCAAAAGGCTTTCTTGAAGTTGATGGTTCTTCCATCAACAAAATTGAAGCAGAATATGATCTTGTCAGAAAAATGAGAGCTTCTATTCTTGTCCTGGGTCCCCTTGTTGCAAGATTCGGTCATGCAAAGGTGTCTTTACCAGGTGGGTGTGCGATTGGAGCAAGGCCTGTAAACATGCATCTTGCTGGCCTTGAAGCCCTGGGTGCAAGTATCAAGATTGAGCATGGTTATATTGAAGCAAAGGCAAGCCGGCTTATAGGTAATGATATCTATTTTGATATGCCCACAGTTACGGGTACTGAAAATTTAATGATGGCGGCTTCCCTGGCAAAAGGAACCAGTGTATTGAGAAATGCCGCAAGGGAGCCGGAGATTGTTGCCCTTGCAGATGCTTTAAATAAAATGGGTGCAAAAATAAAAGGGGCAGGAACAACCATTATTTCCATTACAGGAGTGAAATCCCTTAATCCGGTTGACATAAAAATAATACCAGACAGGATAGAAACCGGCACTTTTATGGTGGCTGCTGCTGCAACAGGAGGAGATATCCTCATTAAAGGATGTGAACCAGATCACATTGGTGGTATTATCAATAAACTAAAAGCCAGCGGCACCATTGTTACACCATTTAAAGACAGCATCAGAATTATCAATGATAAGCCCATTAAGAGTGTGGATATTAAAACCCTGCCATATCCAGGTTTCCCAACCGATATGCAGGCCCAGTTCATGACCTTGATGACCATTGCAAATGGAAATAGTATCATTCATGAATCCATTTTTGAAAATCGGTTTATTCATGCTAATGAACTCCTTCGAATGGGGGCTGATATTTCAATATCAAGTGGAAATGTTGCCATGGTCAGGGGGGTAAAAAAATTGCAGGCGGCACAGGTGATGGCCTCTGATTTAAGAGCCAGTGCATCCCTTGTTATTGCAGGACTGGTTGCGGAAGGGACAACTATTATTTCCCGAATATATCACATGGACAGAGGTTATGAAGCCATTGAAAAAAAATTTTCAATGCTGGGAGCAAAAATAGAACGTATTTCATAAAATTTTAAAATATTAGGTGAGATCATGTGAAAACATTTTTCAAACCCTTAAGGCCCGCATCCTTTTTTATTTTTATTTCGTTGATGGCAGGGATTTTAGCGGGTAGCATTTCTCCTGATGATAAGACCTTTATTTTACCTGTTATTTTTCTCTTGTCTGTCCTTATCTGTCTGTCCCTGTATTCATATAAAAAATTAGCTTTTCTCTTTCTTCTTGGTTTGGTTTTTTGCTGTGGCTATCTTTCCATTCAGATCAAGTTAACCTCTGATTTACCTTCCCATCATATTTCTAATTATCTGGATACAAAAAAAATCAAAATCACCGGCAGGGTAGTTTCATTTAAAAAGCACCATAAAAAAAAATACTCCATGATAGTTTTGGCCCAAGCCATTGAAACAAAAGATAAAGTGGAAAAAAAGGTCACGGGCAGAATCATATTAAATATATATGGATTATCAAAAACTATCCCGGAATTTGGGGATTATATCTTGTTTGAGTCCTCCATTAGATCCATAAGAAACTTTATGAATCCTGGTGCATTTAATTATAAAAGATTTTTAAAATTAAAGGGAATATATTGTGCAGCTTATAGTGATCCGAAAAAAATAAAGATTTTGACACGAACAGACCAAATCGGTTTTTTCTCAAAACAGATACGTAAAATAGAAAACTTAAGAACAGGTTATTATGATTTTATATTGATCCATGCTAAAGACTTAAAAGCCTCCCAAATAATAGCTTCTTTGATTACCGGGAAAAAAGAAGTTATTTCTCCGGATATGCGGGATTTGTTGTCCAAGGCTGGAATCAGTCACCTTTTAGCTATTTCAGGGCTTCATCTTTCCATTGTCAGTCTCTTGTTTTTTCTTCTTTTTTACCAGGTTTTATCCTTTTTCCCCAGGCTTGCGATTTCAGGAAGATCCAAAAAAATTGCAGGCTTATTAAGCCTTTTTCCCCTGATCGGATACGCCATTTTTTCAGGATTTTCCCCCTCCACCCAACGGGCTCTCATAATGATAATTGTTTTATTGTTTTCTTTTGTTTCTGAAAAAGAAAAAGATATTATTTCAAGTATTTCCGTTGCAGGAATTTTAATTTTAGGTCTGGACTCTGCAGCTCTTTTTTCCATATCTTTTCAATTATCATTTGTGGCAGTTGTTTTTATTGCAGGCGGTGTCTTTCTGTTAAAAAGACATTTTTTAATGCAAAAAAAAAATATGATCGCCAAAATGGGATTAATGCTTTGTGTAACATTTTTTGCAAGCCTGGGGACCTTCCCATTGACAGCACATTATTTTAATATGGTGTCTATTATTGCACTGGCATCAAATTTTATTTTTATTCCGGTTATAGGATTTATTGTGCTGCCCCTGGGGCTCACCTCTTTGGTTTGCTTTTCTTATTTCCCTTTGGTTGCACTCTTTATTATCAAGGTGTGCACCCAGATTCTTCTGGTTTCGATCATGGTGTTAAACTTTATGGTTTCCATTCCCTTTTCATGGTCGAGGGTCACTAGTTTGCAATGGAATGAAATAGCAGCGATTTATCTGGTTTTTATTTCAATTTTTTTAGGTTTAAAAGGCCACAAAAAATTATTGATGCCCATATTTGTCTTAATTTTTTTATTGGTGGCATTCAATTTTTCAATAAATCAGCTTCAAAAGACATCTAATTCAAATTTAACGATCACCATCCTTGATGTGGGGCAGGGAAACAGCGCCCTTATTCAAACCCCTGAAGGAAAAAATATTTTGGTGGATGGCGGAGGGTTTTCTGATATTTCCTCATTTGATACAGGAAGGTTTATTGTTGCGCCCTTTTTATGGCAAAAAGGAATACGGTCTTTGGATTATGTTATTTTAAGCCATCCTGAATCCGACCATTTAAATGGGCTGATATTCATCCTTGACAATTTTGATGTCAAAATTGTGATTAAAAATAGTGATCAGGAAAATTCAGAACCCTATGTCACCCTGATGAAAATATGTAAAAAGAAAAATATCAGGATATGGAACCCTTCAGCCCGGGCAGATCAATTGAATTCCGGGACAATAAAGCTAATCTTCTATGAATCATCCAAAGAAAAGTTTTCTTATAATTTCAATAATAATTCTCTTGTTTTTAAGCTGGTATATAATAAATTTTCAATGCTGTTTGCAGGGGATATTTTACATCATCGGGAAAAAAATTTAAGTATTAATACTGATATTAACCTTTATTCAGATATACTTTTGTCACCACATCACGGAAGTTCAACCTCAAGCACTAAAGTTTTTCTGGATAAAGTAGCGCCCGGGACGATCATAATATCCTGTGGCTGGCAAAACCGATATGGTTTCCCTTCTGATAAGGTTTTAAAAAGATATAAAAAAATGGGAATGCGAGTTTTTAGAACCGATAAAGATGGTGCGATTATTATATCCAGTGATGGTAACAATTATACCACAAAAGCCCATATGGTTCGATAGTATAGTGGAACAAAATATCAAAACAGGTTTTGTCTTTGTTTCCTGGAAAATGTCAGACAGACAGTTTTTGAGTGTGGGAATATTGTTCTTCTCCAGACTCCATGAGAAACGGCAGTATCACCTTGTTCTTGTTGCCGCCGGAAACATCATAGGTGATACTAACAATGGGCACATTAATTTTTTCTTCAAGTTTCTGAGCCATTGCCTCTGTAATAAGTCCGGCACAACAGAATGCCGGGTTGGTTTGAACCAGCAGCTTTATATCAGGATATTCATTGATGATATGGTGAATTTTTAAGATATTATCCATGGATTCTCCAGTATGTTCCTGAAGGATGCCGTATTCGAAAAGGATATTCTCATAAGAATCCTTTACTTCAAAGGCAGATTTATTCAAAATAGGTTCAAAATATTTATAATATTTTTTTTCCATGGCCTGCATGGCGACAAGAAGCGCCCCATTTGAAAATAGACTTAAATATTTTCCTTCCTTGAACCATTTTTTAAAATAAGAATTAGCGATGATTTTGGCATATTTATAGTAAGACGTTGTAATGACCTCACCACCATTGTCTTCAATAAAATGAACCAGATCCTGATTCATAATATCATTATCTCTAACGTAGAGATCTCCAAAAATTCCAATTTTAGGCCTTGATTCGGTTCTTGTTTCAATGTCTGAAAACATTTCCATTGCATTTTTTAATGCTTCTTCTTTTGACTCTGCCCTTTCAAAAGCATTGCACAGAATTTTCAAGGCTTTTGGAAGTACTTTATCTGTTTCGCCCTTATGGATTTCATAGGGTCTGATTTTGCACCCAATATTTCTTAGCAATCCGCCAAACATATAGGCAAAATACGCATTGGTTGATGCTCTGTAAGAAATATCAAATAAAGACAATTGGCCTTTGTAAATTCCCGATTTTTCAAACCCTTTACCATTTTTTTCAAGAATTTTTTTGATATGATAGGGATACATCTTAATATTGCAGGCGATGTCCGAAGGATTTAACCATAACACACAATTTGAAGGGTCAAGATTGTTTTTTTCTATAGTATGAATAAACCCTGCTGCCAAGGCATTTAAAGGGATACATTGTCCGGTATTGGTCAGAATGCTTTTTTTCAGAGTTTCATGGGTTTCTTCCATTAAAAGGGCAGGGTATCCCTCATTTTTTAAAATAGCAACAATCAGGCTGCCTGAGTATGAATCCCAGTTTGGATAAATAATGGTTTTGTTGTCTATCTTTGATAAAAAATTTGGATGAAGAAGAGAAATATCATGCTTTTTTTCTTTTGAAGTTGAATTGTTATGATTTGTAAATGCACGGATGGCTGCTTCAACCCTTGTCTCATAACCTACACTGGAATCATGCTCATCAAGTTCCAGTACAAGATAGGGCTTATTATAAGTTTCCATAATCTGTTTAAAATAGTCGATACCAAAAGAGTCTGGTGCGCACTTAAACGAGCTGATATATACCGGATAAAGGTGATCACTCGTTGCAACGATATATGCAGCTTGAAGAATTTGTGCAACATATTTCCAGTGGATCTCTTTTAACAAAGGATCGATTTGGGAAAAATCCCGAGTTTCAAAATCAAGCATATCCTGAAAAAAAGTTTTTACACCAAGGTTTTCAAAAAGTTGGGGAATATTGTTGTTCATTGTTTTGGTCAAAACCGTGTAGGGCCTGCCTAAAAAAATAACATTGATATCCGAACCTTTGGATTTGTATTGCTGATATAAAGCTTTCCAGCTTAACTGACAATTTTCTTTAAATTCCAATGCACTATCATATGCGGCTGAGATATCAAAAAAAGAAAACAAAAAGTCAGCAGATATTTTTTTCAAAGATTTATATAATTCCAGTTTGGTATGAAAATTCGTATAAAGGTATTTGGTAATGGGTGATATTATCCTTTTTTTATCAAAATTCGAAAGACAGGATATAATTGATGGTGCAAACTGAGTATAGTAGCAATGCTGCCTGCGTCTATCTTTTCCCTCTGATTTTTCTTCAAAATAGAATGGCAGAAATATATAGTCTGCTTTGTCCATTAAATACTGGATGTGACCATGCAAAGCCACCACAGGGGCACAGAATTCAGCGTTTGCAACTATTTTCCCTAGTTTTACCGGGGCTTTTAGTTCTGAACTTGTTATTACTTTAATTCCAAGTCTGGCAAAAAAGTAAGCCCAGAACTCATAATCTTCAAAGAGGTGAAGGGCGTGGGGAATACCAATGGTAAAACTATGTTTAATTATTGTTTTTTAATGTTTTTGGATTGCTTGATTTCTTATTTTTAACAGGTTATAGGTGTTTTTCTTAGGAATCATTTTGTTTGTCTGATAATCCCTGTCGCACAAGAAACCATATGCAACGGTTTGGTTCCCTATGTCTGCAATGGTTAATTTGCAATGATTTGTGCATAATTCACAAGTTTCATGGCGTACCGGAATCTGTTGTTTCCATAAGTCAAATCCTCGAAAAGCCGTGGCCTTGATTTGTTTTTCCTTTAATAACAAGGCCACGCCAAGGGCACCTGTCAAATGACAATATTTTGAGACATGAATGGGTTTCTTTAATCTTTGCTCAAATGCCGCAACAAGTGCCTTGTTTTTGGCTGTTGCACCTTGAAAAAGAATGCAATTTCCTATCTTACCGATATTGCCCACTTTGGTCAGATAGTTATCTCTTACAGAATGTAAAACCGAGGCAAGAATTTCATTTTTCTGATAACCTTGCGCAAAATAATAATTAATATCCCTTTCCATAAAAACAGTACATCTGTCACTGGCTACTGGCGAAGATACTCCTTCTGTTCGCTCAGAATATTCAGCTAAGGGACAATCTAACTTTAAGGCCTGCTCTTCTATAAAACTTCCGGTTCCAGCAGCACATACTGTGTTCATAACAGAAGAAGTGACCATACCGTGTTTAAGCAAGGTAAATTTAGCATCCTGTCCCCCGATTTCAATAATGGTGTCAACATCCTTGTTTAAATTAATAGCTGCTGTTGCATGGGCGGTTATTTCATCGGGTTCAATATCCGCACCAATAATTTTACCACTGATTCTTCGCCCTGACCCTGTAGTACCACACCCTTTAATTTTGATTTTAATTCCATAGGCCTTAAAAAACTGTTCATGGGCTTTGAAAATCTTTTGAATCGCCATCACAGGCCTTGATGCCGTTTTTGTATAAAATCCGGCAATGGGTATCCCGTCCTGATTTATGAGTATGCTTTTGGTACTTGTTGAGCCTACATCGAGACCTAAATATCCTTGTGTTGTCGAGATGTAGGCTGGGTTCTGATAAATATCAGCTTCTACATCTTCAATAATATAGGAGGAAAAGCATTTAAAATCTGGAAATTGTGAAAGCTTAAGTTCAAGACCTGGATATGACAGAAGGGTTTCTTTTTTCGTAGAAATAAAAAAATCTTTTATTGACAAAAACTTTTTTTTGTCAAATTTTTTGTCAATTTTTTTTCTGCTGGCCATGTCATCCAGCAAGCAGAGAGCAGCACCAGTTGCCCCGTAAAAAATTGAGTTTAAATCATTGATAAATCCATAACCAGTGATTTTTTCAAGATGATTTTTAACAGAATAGTTTTGAGAAACACCGCCAGAAAAAATAATTTTTTCCCCAACATGTTTATATTTGAAAAGCGTATTAGAAATATTTTTTGCAAGGCCATAACAAAGGCCATCACAGATTTGTTCAATGCTATACCCTTCCTGTTGGGCATGGATCAGATCTGTTTTGGCAAAAACCGCACACCGGGTGGCAATATCAGGTATTTTTTTTGAATTTAAAAGGGCTTTTTTGCTAAGTTCCTGGGATCCTCCCAACAGGTTTAACCTTCTGGCCTGTTGATCAAGAAAACTTCCTGTGCCGGCTGCACAAGATGTGTTGTGTTTGGTGCCAATATAATTGTGATTTCCATCAAACCGGCTCAATGAAAATTTTTCACCGCCAATGTGTAAAATTGCGTCAAATATTTTATGATAATGTTTAGCCGCCCTTATGATCGTCAACTGCTCATCATAAGACTGGTTTATCTTAATAAAAGAAGGGGTGGAGTCGGTGGCGGCAACATAATTTATATTTTTTATATCAATCTTTCCCATTAATTTTGAAAGGCATTGTTTTACTTCTCCATGATGGGAACAACTGTCTGTATGAACAATATTACCTTGGTCACTTAGCATTGCGATATGAATAGACACAGATCCCACATCAATACCAAGAATGTTTGATAAAGATGCCATGATTATAGCTTTTCCTTTATATGATTCCAGAATTCAAAAATACCTTTAAACCAACCCTCTATAAACATTTGTTCATTATCAATGGAACCTGAATTTGATTGTTTTGCAAGTTCGGTAGATTGATAAATTTTATCAAAATAATTCCTCATTTTGGGATCAGAGATTAATTCATACGTGCCATTAAATTGCAATACGTATAAAAGGTCTTCATAGTGTGCTGTTTTTGCCCATCGCAGTCCTTCTTCTTTACCCAGTTTATAATATTGTTTTTCCCAAATTAATTTTTCCTGCTTTAATCGTTTAATAATTTCAGACATATTATAGTCTTTTGAAAAACGTTTTTGAAATTCTTCTTTTTTCTGGATGGCATCTGTAACAGCTTCTTGAAACATTTTTGAAAAATTGAAAGAGGTCCGCCACTCTTTGAGCTTTTCATGAAGCAAATCGGGAATACTTAATGTTATTTTTTGAGCCATTTGTTTATCCTGCCCTGTTTTTATTAATAAAATATTAAGAAAAATTCTTTTTTTATTACGTATATGTTTTTGTAGTACGTGTCAATATTTATTGCGAAGCTTGGGTCTAATACCCCGTCGCTTGCGACGTTAAAATTGTTCGTATCCTGTATCAATACCCCGCTGCTTGCGGCGGGGTGGTTTATTTATAGATGAGACATTGGATAAAACAAATATGAATTAAAAGCGCAAGGCGCTTGAATTTCGTCTGTTTTAGAGGTATACAGGAACACCATGTTAATTAAATCCATTGAGAAATTCGGTAAAAAAATTTTAAGCCTGCTGGAATCTATGGGCAGAGCAATTCTTTTTTTCTTAGCCGGCATGATGCATATTTTTACCCTGCCAGTTCAGTTTGCCAAAATTATTGACCATACATGGTTTATTGGATCCAAATCTATTTTTGTTATTATTTTGACCGGACTTTTTACCGGCATGGTGCTAGGGCTTCAAGGGTATTATTCCCTGGTCAAAGTTGGCTCAGAAGCAGCCCTTGGTGCTGCAGTGGCTTTGACCTTGATTTCAGAATTAGGGCCTGTTTTTACAGCTATTATGGTCACTGCAAGGGCAGGCTCATCCATGGCGGCAGAAATTGGTATCATGAGGATTTCAGAACAGATCGATGCTCTTAAAACCATGCATATAAATCCTGTCAGATTTTTGTTTTCACCACGGATTATTGCTGCTGTTATCAGTTTCCCATTGCTCACAGCACTCTTTGATGTTGTCGGCATCATCGGTGGATTTATTTCCGGTTCCATTATGCTGGGCATAAATCAACATGTATATATGGACACTGTTATTCAAAGTATTAATATACATGATATTAACATAGGCTTTTATAAGGCTTTTGCTTTTGCTGTAGTTACCACCACAATATGCTGCTACCGCGGTTATTATACACATTTATACAGTGGTTTTGGGGCCAGAGGGGTCAGTTTGTCAACAACCAATGCAGTTGTTCAGTCCTGCATTTCCATCTTTATTTTTGACTATATCATTACATTTTTATGGATATAAATATGACTATCCCTTTAATACAATTTATAGATGTGAGTAAAAGTTTTGGAGCATCTCCTGTTTTAAAAGGGCTTAATTTATCGATTTATAAAGGTGAGATTATAGTCGTCATCGGGAAAAGCGGGACAGGCAAGTCTGTGTTGTTAAAACATATTATCGGGCTTGTCCAGCAGGATTCAGGTCAGATACTTATTGAGGGTAAACCTCTGTCTCAGCTATCAGCGGCAGACAGAAAATCTTTTCACAAAAAATTAAGCTATATGTTTCAAGATAATGCTTTGTTTGATTTCATGAACATATATGATAATATTGCCTTACCTTTGGTCGAAGATTCAATATTTCCAAAAGACCAGGTAAAAAAGAAAGTTTTAGAGCGGATGGAGCAATTGGGTTTGATTGGTATAGAAGAAAAATTTCCTGCACAGCTTTCCGGAGGTATGCGAAAAAGGGTGGCACTTGCAAGGGCGCTTGTGATAGATCCTAAAATTGTTCTTTTTGATGAACCAACAACCGGCCTTGATCCCATAAGAAAGAAAAAAGTACATTCAATGATTCAGGAATATCAGAAAAAATTTGAATTTACGGCTGTAATTGTGAGCCATGATATCCCTGAAATTTTTAATGTGGCGCAACGAATTGCCATGCTGGATGAGGGCACTATAAAGTTTGAGGGCTCAAAAAAAGACATCCTGGATTCTCACAGCAAGATTTTAAATGACTTTATTCAAGGTAAAGACGTTTAAAGCTAAGGATCAGGGATGATCTATTTAAAGGAAACCCATGAATAAAAGAAAAATTGAATTTTATGTAGGACTTTTTGTCATCATTGGCATATTGTGCACTGGATACCTTTTTATTGTTCTTGGTGAAATAAGTCTTGTTCGGGATAAACAATACCCGATATATGCTTTTTTTACTTCTGTCTCAGGGCTTAAAACAGGCGCAAAGATTGAAATGGTCGGTGTACAAATTGGTAATGTTTCTACAGTCAGTATTGATAAAGAACGCTTGCTTGCAAAAGTAGAATTTCGTATTGATAAAAATATTGAACTTTCCGAAGATGTCATCGCATCTGTTAAGACGTCCGGTATAATAGGGCAAAAATACATTGATATTCTACCCGGAGGTTCTGATATCATGCTTGAACCCGGAGAGGAAATATTCAATACCGAATCCTCCCTTGATATTGAATCTCTTGTCAGGAAATTCATTTTTAATACAGAGAATAAATAGGGCTTTTTTTGATTATAATTTTGTTTTAAATGATAATTCTCGATAAAATAAAAGGAAATGGCCAATCATGGGGAAAATTTTTTTTTTTCATTTTAGCAATACTTTTTATCCTGGTATCGACTGGTTCTGCCCAGGATAATCCCATTATCAAGCTGATTTTATCTGAAGATATTGCTTCCAGATCTTTTTATCCATTACATAATCCAGATGGAATACTGATGGCTAAAAGTACACTTTCAATAACTGAAGATGATGAACTGGACAAAGCGCTTCATGAAGATTTTGATGATCCCCTTGAATCTGACCCCATTTTTGATCCCCTCTATCATTTTAATTATCTAATGTATTCGGTTAATGATTTTTTATATTTTCAAGCAATAAAACCCATTGCTAAAGGTTATAAAGCTATTATGCCTGCTCCTGTACGAAAAGGGGTAAGAAATTTTTTTCATAACCTTGTTTTTCCTGTTCGATTCGCCAACAATATTTTACAGGGTGAAATCAAGGATGCAGGAACTGAGATTGGAATTTTCTTTATCAACTCAACTATTGGTGCCCTTGGATTTGCTCAGGTTGCTCAAAACAAATTTGATCTTCATACAGCCAATGAGGACCTGGGCCAAACCCTTGGTTCCTATACCATTGGGAATGGATTTTATCTGGTATTACCCATATTGGGACCATCAACGCTCAGGGATCTTATCGGGCGTGTTGGCGATAATTTTTTAACTCCGGTCAATTATGTGGAACCATGGGCATTGTCAGCCGGAATTAAAGCTTATGATACTATAAATACCGTCTCATTTCACATAGGGGATTATGAAGCCCTAAAGGCAGCTGCCCTGAATCCTTATGCAGCCATACGAAATGCCTATATCCAAAACCGCAAAGAAAAAATAAAAGAATAGATTTAGAATTTAAACAAATCTTTTCGTCGATAGGGTAGAAAATATTTCATCTTATGGGATCTGATCTCATTCAATATGGTTTTTTCTATATTGATAATATGGATTCCTTCTGTTTCATCGATTGATTTGTAGAGTACATTCCCATCCGGGCCTATGAATATGCTTATCCCAGGGAAAAAAAGACCTTTGGCATTATCGCCGGTTTGATTGCAGGCGGCAATATAAACACCGTTGTCAAAGGCCCTAGCTCTCAGATGCCGAACCCAGGAATCGTGTTTTTCCTGTGAACTGCCCCTGGGTGATGCATGGGGGATGAAAATCACATCGATTTCTTTTAAGGCCATGGCCAGTGATAATTCCGGGAAATGGGCATCATAGCAAAGCTGGATACCAAACTTAAGTCCTTGTGATTTAAAAATTTTGATTTTATTTCCGGAAGTAAAGTATTTTTTTTCAAAGGGTGCGGTATGAATTTTTCTATATATTTCAAAGGATCTTTCCGGGGTAAAAACCAGGTGTGATGCATATATTTTTTTATCGGGTGTTTTTTCTGCCAGCCCAACCAGAATCGTTAATTCAAATTTTTTGGCCAGGTTTGAAAACACGCTCACCATATTATCCTGATTAATGGGTCTTGAAATATTTATTATATCAGGGCCGGCAACATAACCGGTCAGGTTCATTTCAGGAAAAACAATAATTTTCGCACCTTTTTGGGTGGCTTTTGTTATAAAGAAAAGGGTGGACGCAAGATTTTGTTCAAAATTTCCAGCAATGCAATTTTGAACAATAAGAGCGACTTTAATTGTTTTCATAATTTAAAATTTGCACTGATTTTAAAAACTTTTGTTGCGGGCAGATTGAGTATCATCTCAACATTGGTTGCTTTTTGTATTTGTTGAAGACTGTCATTGATGATTTCAACAGAAGAGGCGATAAATGTAAACCAGATATTAAATTCATGATCCCGTTTGTAATTGTGTGTAACCCCTGAATATGCATTCACTGTCTTTGTAAATAACTCTATTTTATCATAAGGTACTTTGGCAGCACAAAGGGTTGAATGATATCCAAGCCTGTCAGGGCTGAAATTTCCACCAATCCGCCTGATAAGCAAGTCTTCTTTCATCTGATTAATCCTTTGGATCAACTCATCTTCATGAAGACCCAGTTTTTGGGCAAGGATTTTATAGGGTCTGGAATCAATAGGGAAATCAACTTGAATGTTATTAAGGATCTCTCTATTTTTATCATTAATTGCCGGCATACATTAACTCCTTGAAACAAAAAGGCTCTGCACTTATCATGCAGAGCCTTTAAAACTAATACAAATATCAAATTCTGGTTTTACTATACACATCCGGTTGGTTTTGGAAGGCCGGCCATTTTACATGCACCTTTTCCAGGTCCTGAAGGAAAAAGTTCATAGATATGTTTCAGTTTAAATTTTGTAAGCTTGGAAAGAACTCTGACCATTGGAGCAATACCATTTTTTTCATAGTAATCCTGAAGAACTTTCACAAGCGCCCAGTGTTCATCAGTGAGCTCTTCAATACCT
>JAHJDU010000171.1 GCA_018812385.1 Pseudomonadota bacterium | reverse complement strand
ATGAAAAAAATTCCAAACCCAGCACAGACAATTATTCGAGTTTGTACAGCAAATACAGCTCGTTTGATTTTTTCGAGCATCTTTTCACCTCTTATTTTGTAAATTTGAATGATATCCGATCAGATAAGTTAAAAATCTGGATTAAAGGTTCAGTATCAATCTTTTTTCTGGTTGTAAAGGTATTTCAAAAATTCAACTATGGTGAAAATATAATTGATTCCTGGAGAAGCAGCCGGAATGTGGTTTATTGGAGATAAAAAATCATCTTGATAATCTCAATTTCAATCATTTTTTTCATCAGAGAGTTTAATGGTTTAAGACATATGTCTTATTTTTTTTAAAACATCATTACAATCTTTTGCACTTAAACTCATCGATAGCAGCATCTAAGAGATTACGTTCAAGCTGCATATTGGGTTCCCACCAAACAGCATGATCTCTTTGTCTTTTAGCGAATTCTTGCTGAGCATTTATTATATTGTCTTGAGCTTTTTGTGTGAACATAGGAGAAATTCCAGCAATAGACACAATATTTCCATCATTTCTTAATCTGTCTTTATCAAGAATGCCTTTTTCATTGAAATGAAAATAATGATAGATAGCACGTATAGCTTCAATTGGTTTTCGATTCTCAAGCCTCACACTTATTTCTGCAGCACGTACACGCTTTCCAGCAAATTTTTCGATTTTTTCCTCATCAGTGCTTTTTAATAAACGATCAAGCTTATTGATTGACACTCTCAAAATTTCAGAGTCATCTGTGATAATAAAAAATCTTACTGATACAGAACTCATGTAATTACCCCATTCAGTGTTTAATTTTCATTTGTTTTCCTTTTTCACAAGGGCTTGATTACTATTAAAAAGATATTCAAGGCCATTAAGTTTGATTTCATAAACAGCCTGTAACATCTCTCCAAGTTTACCTTCTGGAAATCCTTTCTGTGAAAACCAAACCAAATATCGTTCTGGAAGAGGGAATCCAAAGGTTCTGGTGTATAAGAATTATATTTTTTCACTGCACTGATCTGCCCAGGCAAATAACTCAGGTGTGCCGCCGGTATGCCAGAACAACACTGTCTGGTCGTTTGTGAAATAGCCTTTTTGAATAAGGTCTATAAAACCGCCCATGGCCCGGGCCGTGTACACGGGCCCCAAAAGGATTCCTTCATGATGTGCGAGATCTTTGATAGCATTGAATTCCAGATCCCCAGGCATGGCATATCCAGCCCCTAGGTAGTCACAATTTAAAGAAAAATCCGATTCTGTTAACTGGATCTCTGATCCGATCCTTTCAGCAGTGGCATTGGCAATTTTTGTCAGGACAGGAGGAAAAGGATCAGAACCCGTCTTGATCTGGTCAATGCTTATACCCAGGATATCACCGTTGAAATTTGTGATTTTTGCCCCCAGGGTTAATCCTGCCTGGGTGCCTCCGGAACTGGTTGCAAATACAATGGCATCTGGTGTGATACCAATATCATCCATCTGGCTGGTAACTTCTATCATTGCATTAACATAGCCAACGGAACCTGTGCTGTTTGAACCACCCACAGGAATCACATAGGGTTTCTTGCCGGCTGTAGCCAATTGGTCTGCCACCTGGAACAGTCTTTCATCCCTGTCTTTTCTGTCGCAAAAATGAATTGTGGCACCAAAAATTTTATCCAGTAAAAGATTGCCATTGGGAACTTCAGGCTCAGTACCATTTAACACCAGATGGCAGTCAAGACCTGCCTTTCTTGCAGCAGCAGCAGTCAGGCGGCAATGATTGGACTGTATGCCGCCAGCAGTGACCAGAGTGTCTTTCTCCTGTTCCAGGGCTTCTCCAATGAGAAATTCCAGTTTCCGGGTTTTATTGCCCCCCATGCCCAGGGAGATAAGATCATCCCGCTTCATATAGATAGCAGGCCCTTTATATTTTTTTGTAAGAATACCAAGATATTGAATTGGTGTTGGAAACTCGGCCAGATGAAATCTGGGCAGGGTATCTAATTTCATGGGAATTCCTATTTTATTTTAATGGGTCAGAATTTTACTGATAAATTCTGCAGCCCGGTCGGTTTTAGGATTGTCAAAAAAATCATCAGGTGTCCCGGTTTCAACAATCTTCCCATCATCCATGAACAATACTCTGTGGGCTACTTTTTTAGCAAACCCCATTTCATGGGTGACCACACACATGGTCATGCCTTCTGATACCAGGTTAACCATGACATCCAGAACTTCTCCGATCATTTCCGGATCAAGGGCAGAAGTTGGCTCGTCAAAAAGCATGATCTCAGGGGACATGGCAAGCCCCCTGGCAATTGCCACTCGCTGCTGCTGGCCACCGGACAGCTGGGCAGGGTAGGCACCTGATTTCTCAGTCAGCCCCACCTGTTCCAATTTTTCCTGGGCAATTTTTTCGGCTTCTGATTTGGCAAGTTTTTTCACGTTTATCGGTGCCAGCATAACATTCTGCAAGACCGTCATGTGGGGATACAAATGGAATTGCTGGAACACAAATCCGATCTGGGCCCGCAGTTTGGTCAGGTTGGTATGTTTATCATGCACAGGCGTATTGTTAACAATAATTTCACCTTTTTGTATCTTTTCAAGCCGGTTGATGCATCTGATCAAGGTGGATTTGCCGGAACCGCTTGGGCCGCAGATAACCAGTACCTGACCCTTTGGTATTTTCAAGTCGATATTGTTCAATACATGGAGCTTGCCAAACCATTTGTTCACATTTTTAAATTCTATCATGTTTGTTGTGTCCTTATTTTGTTAAATTGCCATTTTCCGTTCAAGGTAGTTGGACAACAGGATCAGGGGATATGAGATTGAAAAATAGAGGACTCCGACCAGTGAAAAGACCATAAGCCCTTCGGGAATTCTGACCACGGTCACCCATCCAACCCGGGTCAACTCCATGACCCCGATCACCGATACAACAGAAGTGTCTTTAATCAACAAAACATACTGGCCCACAAGTGGCGGCAGAATTACTTTCATAGCCTGGGGTACGATAACCAGGCGAAGCTGCTGAATCAGGTTAAGCCCGGATGAAGTTGCAGCCTCCCATTGGCCTTTGTGGATGGAATTAATGCCGCCGGCCACAATTTCGCATATAAAGGCTGAGCCCATGATGGCCATGGCCAGAAGGGCGGCAGGAAACGCATCCAATTGAAGTCCCCAATCCGGCAGGATAAAAAAGATGATAAAAATCTGGACCACAAAGGGTGTGCCTCTTACAAAGGCGACATAGACCCCGACAATGCGTTTTAAAATAATATTATTGCCGGATCTGAAAATACCCAGGACAAATCCAATCAAAGTACAGGTCACAAGGCTGATAAAAGCAATCTTACTGGTCATCCACAGGCCTTTGAGGAAAAAGGGGTAAATCTCCACAAGTCGGCTGAAATAAAATCCCATCATAATTAATAGGCCTCCCTGAAGATAAGTTTTCGCTGGGACCAGTCTGCCAATGACTTGAGGCAGAAATAAATGCACATGTAGAAGAATGCCACTGTAAAAAAGGCTTCTGCAGGCATGAAACGTTCCGATGTCATGGTCTGACCGCACCTGGTCAATTCCATGACTGATATCAGAGAGAGCAGGGCTGAATCCTTGACCAGGACAATGTTCTGACCCAGTAGCGGGGGAATGGTGACCCCCAGTGCCTGGGGAAGAATGATAAACCGCATTCTCTGAAAATAGTTAAGGCCCGAGGCTGTCCCGGCCTCAAGTTGACCATCATCCACAGAGGTGATTCCTGCCCGGATAATTTCTGCAATATAAGCCCCTGAATTCAGCATCAAAGCTAGGATTCCGGTCTGGATTTCGGGGACTCTTAAGCCCAGGGTGGGAAGCCCGAAATAAAGGAAATAGATCTGGACCAGAAGGGGAGTGGACCGGATAATCTCAATATAGGCTATGGCAGGATACCGAAGGGTTCTAATACCAGAAATCCTGCAGGCACATGCAATGATTCCGGTTACAAGGGCAAGGGCAATTGATATTATGGAAATCAAAAATGTGGATTTCAGCCCGGTTAAAAACAGGGGCAGATACTCAAATATGATTCTGAAATTAAAATCAACCAGCATGGCGCCATCCATTTTTTGGGGGTGTGCGCCCCAAAAGGAAAGTTGCGGGCGCACACCGGATTTGATTTTATTTACATCTTATGGACTCGATTCTGTTAATGATCTTTTTTCCACTCTATGCCTTCCATCCAATAGGCAATATTTTTATCATAGGTGCCATTGGCCCGGATGGTTTCAAAATAAAGGTTGATCCACTGCCACAGATTTACAGATTCATGGCGGATGGCAAAGGCAAGGGGGTCTTTACCCTGGCCCAGGCGTTTGTCCAGAAGCCGGATGGAGTTGGGTGGAAAATCCGGAAGCACAGTAAGAACTGCCAAGTCATCATTGACTCCGGCATCCACATGGCCGGCGAGCAGAGCCTGGACAACCATTCTACCGCCGCCTTTATAGGATTTGATCTTGGCATTGGTCAGGTATTGTTTGGCAATGGTTTCGCCCGTGGATCCCAAAAGAACCCCAACAGTTACATCAGGCTTGTTCACATCTTCAAGGGTCTGATAGCTGGCCCCGGTTTTAGTAAAAATACAGGGCTGAACATAAATCCAGGGATCTGCAAAGGAAATTTTAAGGGCTCGTTTAAGCGTTGGGGTCATGTCAGCTGCCAGGATGTCGGCTTTTCCGGACAAAAGAGCAGGAATCAGACCGTCCCAGTCAAAATCAAGAACTACAAGTTTAACGCCCATGCTGTCCGCCATTCCCTGGGCGAAATCCACCATGGAGCCTGTATGGACTCCATTCTTGTTAATAAAGGCATAGGGAGCGGCTCCGGACTGAACGGCCACGCGCAGTTCGCCACGTTTAACAATTTCGCTCAGGGTTCCGGCAAAACTTATACCGGTTAAGAACAGTGTCACCACAATGGCAAGGACAATTGAAACTAATTTTTTTTGAATCATGTTTTTCTCCTTTTTACGGGTTTAGGTTGTTTGTTAAACGGTGAAAACCGCAGTCTCTTATGGTACAATATGGTACAATTTTGTATATTTCAGTTTCCAGGTAGTTAATCCTTTTTTCAGTTTGCCAGTTCTTCCATTTTTTCCGATATTACAATTCCCCTTTTTTTCAGACGTTCCATAAAGGGTGCCACCGGGATATGGATGATGGGGGATAATACTCCTTTTTCTTTTATCTCGCCTTTGACAATCATTTTTGCCACAATACAGGCTGTATAAGCAACTCCCTTGCTCATGGCCATGATCCCTGTTTTAAGATCTCTCTCAATGAGCATGCTTGAGGTAAGCCGCATTTTTTTATTGTCTTTTTTGCCTTCAAAAATGTTGATCATGGCGACAAGATCTTTTTCATCATCCTGGTAAGCCAGTTGAGGTCCTAAATGTTTTTCCATGAAATCCATTGGAGACACTTTGCCATCAAGACCTTGTACGGGATCCTCACTTAAAAAATCAAGTTTTTTAAGGGGCCGCCAGAAAGCACTCCACCCGGGCCATCGAAGGGAATACCTGCCTGTGTTAACAATTGCCTTGGTCAGACCCATGCGATCGGTGAAAAAAACTGCATCTCCGTTGGGAATAGCCTCCAAAGTGCCAAGATCAGGGAACGCAATCTCATGGACAAAGGATTCATCATGTTGCCGGGCACCGGGAATCTCGATGATCTGTTGGTCCTTGATGATCCTTGCATCCCTCATGGTGGAGCTTAAAACTCCCCGCCAGATCCAGGACAATTTGTAATTCAAGGGATTGGTACATGCATTTTTTTCCGGGAATCCACCACAATAGGAATTGATCACGGACAGGCTGTCAAATCGGCTTTTCGCATCCCCATAAATCACAAGATCTATCCCAGGATCCAACCCGCACTCGGGCATGATGGTGATTCCGGCTTGTTTTGCTTTTTTGTCCAGGTTTTGGGTATCATACATATAATTGGTATTCACCACATGAACCTTTGCTTCCAGTGCCACCTCATTGACATGGCTCTTGAATTCTTTTGGCAGAAGATCAATGACCACATCAACTTTTCTATACAGATCAAATAGATCTGATTTGTTTTGGGCATCAATTTTTGCCGTGGTAATTTTTTCCATATCTGTAAAGTCTTTAATCTTTGACAATTCATCAAACCGGATATCTGCACAGATAATTTCAGAAACAGCAACATCGGATGCCAGATCGTACAAGGCGGTTCTTCCCTGAATACCACATCCGCCAAGAACAAGAATTTTCATGAGGTTCCTTTTTTTATTTTTTTTTATGCGTCATAAGTCAAAAGACCTTTTATTTAAATGTATACGATGGATAATCGTTGTTTTTTTGTCAAGTACTATTTATCGACCTTTAGGCTTTAGGATTATTATTTCGATTAGATAAATAATCTATTTATTGATAAATTATGGTATGCTTCATGCAAAGCATGCAACAAAGGATCAATACAAATAAATAATGTTGAATGATAATTTGTTTTATTAAATCTTAATAAAACAAAATTAAACAACTAATTAAGGAATCCAAATGTCAGATAATAAATTTCAAATTCATCTTTTGCCACGTGGAAGGAAGGTTGAAGCAAAATCCGGAAGAAGTCTAATGGAATCACTCATGGAGCATAGTATTTTTTTAAGGTCTGATTGCGGAGGTAAAGGTGTCTGTAAAAAATGTCAGGTCAAAATTGTTCCAGAAAAGGGTGATCCTGAATTTAAAGAATCCTGTAACTTTATAGTTTCAGAAGATATTTCCATTGAGATTCCCGAAGTTTCAATGCTGTCATCCCATATTATCAGCAAAGCGCCTGCATCACTTCCTGCAGTTTTCAAGAATCGGTTTAAAGATGTTGTTGGAGAGGATGTCTATGGTATAGCTACGGACCTTGGCACAACAACCATTGCCATTTATCTTTGCAACATTGCCAAGGGGAAGGTGCTTTCTTCACTGGCCGTTAAAAATCCCCAGGCCCTTTATGGAGATGATGTCATGAGTCGTATCGGGGCCATCGGACAAGAGGAGAAAAACCTTGAATATTTGCAACAATTAGTTGTCAGGGCCATAGAGTGGGGGATCAAAGAATTGTTAACATCTTATGATCTTAATGAAGAGATGATTTCTCAAATGGTGACAGTGGGTAATCCAACCATGATTCATATCTTTGCTGGCGTGGATCCAAAATCCATTGGAGTTTCCCCTTATCTTCCGGCTTTTTATGAAGCAAATAATATTCGCTCCAAAGATTTGGGCTTTAAAATAAAAGACTTTTCAATTCAACTTTTGCCCCAGGTATCTGGTTTTATTGGAGGAGATATCCTGGGAGCTTCCCTGGCGGTTGATCTTGAAAACCAGCCTGAAGGAACTCTTCTTGTGGATCTGGGTACCAACGGGGAATTGATGTTAAAAGCGAAAAACAGTTTTTTTGCAACTTCCTGTGCAACCGGCCCTGCCTTTGAAGGCGCTTCCCTTTCCTGTGGGATGCAGGCAATCCCCGGTGCTATTAATAAGGTTCAAATAAAAAACCCTGACGACTCAGTTGAATATACATTTATTAATCCTTCAAAGTCTTCCAAACTGAAGCCATCAGGAATTTGTGGAACCGGTGTTATCAGTGCTGTGGCCCAATTCTGCCAAAGGTCAATCATATCGCCTGATGGAGCGTTTAAAAAAGAGTTTTCAAAAGAGAAACAATATATTCTTGTGCCAAAAAATTCCTCTGCAAATGGTTCTGCCGTCTTCATAAGCCAGAAGGATATTCGTTCTGTCCAGCTTGGCAAGGCTGCATTGATAACCGGTATTGAATTTCTTCTAAAGGAAGCAGGAATAAAAAAACCTGAAAAAATTATCATTGCAGGGGCCTTTGGAACATTCCTTGATAAAGATGATATGATGACTTTAGGAATGATTCCTGCCATGGATCTTGCAAGAATAGAAGTCCCAGGAAACTCAGCCGGAGCCGGAGCAGTTATGGCTCTTTGTGATAAAATATTTCTTGAAAAAGCCATACAGATGGCAAGTAAGATTATAATTGTGGATCTTGCCTGCAATCAGGATTTTCAGGATGTTTTTATTCAAAAGCTTAATTTTCCTGTTTTGAAAAAGCAGAGCGCATTTTGAAAAAAATTGAAATTTTTTCTTTCCACTATTTATTGGATTTCACTTGAAGATTCGAATCCTTTTTTTGTTATAAAATGAATCGGGCAGGAGGGCCTGAATTTGCAATAGATATCAGGATCTCGGCATTCCAGACATTCCTCACAAAGGTAAATATTGTGTTTCATGCAGATATAACTGGTTTCTCGATCAGGATGATTGATACATTTGCCCATATAAAACCTCTCTTCTTTATAATGCTTAACCTTTTATAATGCGCCATCCAGGCTCTTTGCAATGGTGGTTTCGGTTAGTAACGTTTCTTTGACAAATACGATATCATATATAGTTTATATTCAATAGTTTATATAACTGGCATAACCCTTGCTTTTATCTAAATGTTTAATTGTTGGGTTGGAAATTAATTAAAATTAACCAGTAATGATGAGGTACTTATGAAAGAAATGATTTATGTTTTAATATTCCTGGGGATTTATATCCTGGTGCAGGTTTATGTCCTTCCTAAAATGGGGATATCCACCTGAATGAAAGATGCCTGTCAGGTGACAGACAAAAAAGAAATTCAAAAAAAAATGCCTGAGGACCAATTCTAATATTTAAAAAAAATCAAGAAAACTGCCGAGGAAACTCAGAAGAAACTTAAAAAAGTTTATCGTTTAGGAAATATTATTGGAAAAAGTGCTGTAATGCAGAATGTTTTTGATTTGGAGAATACCAATGGGGTGTCCCATTGCAAAAGGAATAAAAAGCCTTGAGAAAGAATTTCTTTTGGCAAGGCTTTTTATTGGTTTGGTTTAAGCCCCAAGATATGCCTTTTTAACATCCGGGTTATTGAGCAATTCATCTGCAGGTCCTTCAAGGACAAGATATCCATTCTCTATTACGTAACCTCGTTGCGCAAATTTTAAGGCCAGACGGGCATTTTGTTCAACCAGCAAAATCGTGGTGCCCAGCTTATTGATTTCTTTTAACGCATCAAACATTTCCATCATGAGAAGCGGAGCCAGTCCCATGGATGGCTCATCTAAAAGCATGATTTTACGACCACTCATAAAACCTCTTCCAACAGAAAGCATTTGCTGTTCACCACCGGATAAGGTTCCTGCAAGCTGGTCTCTTCTCTCCTCTAACCGGGGGAAAAGATCAAAAACCCATTTTCTGTCCATTTTGATCTGATCGTTGTCTTTTCTTGCAAAGCAGGCAAGGATTAGATTT
>JAHJDU010000170.1 GCA_018812385.1 Pseudomonadota bacterium | reverse complement strand
ATTTTTTTCAACTGCTTTTTGCAGATTGATCTTATAAATATATCACCGATTTAGTTCGGATTGTTCTTACTTGAGGGGGAACTTCTCCTTTTATAATAAAAAATCATTCCGTGCTCAGCTTAAAATATACAGAAAAAATGAAACTGTTATTCAAAAATAATTGAGCTGCGAATTTGTGTGAGATAGTTTGAAGGACTCTCACAAAATCACACCATCAATTATTTTTTAAAGGTACCAATATAAAAAATTGAAGCGAACCAGGAGTGGATTTCTGGCTTCAGGACGTCAGCACTCAAGGATTATTATTCTAAGAAAAACTGCCATAAGCCATCCAGAATATCAATGATACCAGTTCAAATCTTGATAAACTTTTTGAAGATCTGTCAGATCAAACCGAGAACTTATAGAGTTTACTTCCTATCTATTGTCTCCACTTTTCAAAGTTCGAAAAACGCCCAGGGCGATCTTCTACAAGTCCTTTTATTCAAAAGCAAACCCCTCCTCCCTTTGACTTTTAAATTATCCATGATATTGTTATTATATTTCAAAATCAGCTGATATTGCTGTTAAGCCGGCAGTGACAGGCTGATTTCAAAACCGCTGACAATAGATTTTGTATCCTGTGATGGTTTCGATCAACACCTGAGGGTTGATTAATATTTAAATATACAAGGTTCTTTTCCTTATGGTCACAACGAAAACTTCTTTTCTACTGATGTTTGTTTTAATCTTTTGTTTCTCGTCCACAGTTTATGCTTTATCTCCTGAAGAGGTCCTTGTGGTGGCCAATCAGAATGCCGCGAAAAGCAAAGACCTTGCCCGGTATTATATGGAAAAGCGGCAAATCCCCGTTGAGAACCTTGTTCTTTTGTTCATGACAGACAATGAAACCTGTTCCCGGAAGGACTATGAACAAAAAGCTATTCCCCCCATTCGCAGGTTCCTTGAAAAAAATACCAAAATCCGCTCCATTGTTACCATTTACGGTGTGCCTTTGAAGATATCGTCACCCGGATCAACACAAAAGGAAAAAGATCAATTAGCAATAATCAATCAGAAAAAACAAGATCTTGAAGTCCAGCTGACCAGTGGTGCAATCATTGATTTAAAGATCAGAAAAGAAAAATCAGACCTATTGTCCACTATTAACAATAATCTTTCCACTTTTATCAAACGCCTGGACAAGCTGGCCTCATTTGATTCTGAACTGTGTCTGGTCAAGCTGGACAATTATGATCTGAATATGTGGCAGCCCAATCCGTATTACCTGGGGTTCAAAAACCAAAACCTGCAAATAAAAAAAGCAGATGTTTTAATGACCAGCCGGCTGGACGGTACCAGCGCGGATATTGTCAAACGAATTATCAACGACAGTATCGAAGCTGAACAAGAAGGGGTAAAAGGGTCTGTGGGATATCACATGGCCAGCTCTGAATGTGCCACCTTGAAACAAGACAACAGTCAGGTCTGGTGTAAAAAAATGCTGGATAATGGCATTACAGCGACCATTGGTCCTGTTGGAGAACCTTATATTCAGGCATTTCCCATACCGGAACTCTTTTTCGGATTTCTGATCGAGGGATACCTGACCCTGGCCGAATCCTATCTGATCAGCCTGCCCTATCTGTCCTGGAAAATGGTCTTGGTGGGTGATCCGTTATACCGGTTGAATATCAAAAAATAGGAACTTGCTTTTTATCAAGAGAAATATAAAAAATTATTAAAGTTGAAATATGCACCCGGCCGGGAAATTATTTTGTCTCCATTGGATGATTCTCCTGTTGATTGTGCACTTGGAAGATGTATTAAAATAACTACATGTAGATTCAATTCTACAGTTCCGTTCTTTGGTTTATTCTTCCAAAAAAAATCGAAAAAATATGTAAAGCCTTTATATAACAGGTGTTTACATTTTATCATGGCCTGAATTTCATTTATGGTCTGAGACTTGCACTGTTTTTTTGCATTCTCTAATGAATACTGCGGCTATTTTAAAACTAACTTTTAAAGGAGGCTCCCATGAACAAAAAACAATTTTTAACGCTGATTTGTCTATTTTTCGTTTTCCTGGTATTTTCCCCTTCCCTCAAGGCAGAACAACCCATTAAAGTGGCCCAGCTGGTCTGTCTCACAGGCGCCTATGAAGCCTATGCCAAACAGTCTGTAGAAGGATTCAAGTTAGGTCTTGAATATGCCACCAACGGGACATTCAAAGTTTTGGGCCGGCCCATTGAAGTCATTGTCAAAGATACCCACATGAAGCCTGAAATGGGAAAACAGCTTTTGACAGCCGCCTTTCAGGACGATAAAGTGGACCTGGCAGTAGGACCTGTTTCATCGGCCGTGGCCATGGCCTGCCTGCCAGTTGCCAAGGAATTTAAAAAAATCCTCATTGTGGAGCCGGCAGTGGCTGATTCCATTACAGGCAAGGCCTGGAACCGGTACATATTTAGAACGGGCCGGAATTCTTCCCAGGATGCCATTGCAGGAGCTGCTGCCATTGGCGGGCCCAATGTTCATGTGGCCTATATTGCCCAGGATTATACCTTTGGCCGGGACGGAGTTGCCACGGCTAAGGAAGCATTGGCCGCCACAGGGGCCAAAGTTGTCCATGAAGAATACATGCCGCTTGATACGGTTGATTTTACCGCCCCTGCCCAGCGCATCATCAAGGCCATGGATAAACTGGAAGGGAAAAAATACCTGGCCATCTATTGGGCCGGGAAAAACAATCCCACGGCGAAACTCAATGCCATGAAGCTGGATAAACGTTACGGCATAAGCCTGGCCGTTGGCGGCAATATCATTGACGTGCTGAAAACCTATAAAACCCTGGTGGGTGCCGAAGGCGGTAACTACTACTATTATGAAAGCCCGAAAAATGAAATTAACGACTGGCTGGTAAAAGAACATTTTAAGCGATTTAATGCACCTCCGGATTTTTTCACCTGCGGCGGCATGACCGCTGCCCTGGCCGTGGTCAAGGCGCTTGAAACTGCAGGAACAACGGATACGGAAGCCCTGATTACAGCCATGGAAGGCATGCATTTTCAAACCCCCAAGGGTGAAATGGTATTCAGAAAAGAGGATCACCAGGCCCTCCAGGACATGTATGCCTTTAAAATTACCACCCGGGAAGGGATTGACTGGGGCATTCCCGAAGTGACCCGGGTCATCTCATACAAGGACATGAACATTCCCATCAGGAACACTGGCAATTAACAAAGGAGTGTTTAAATGACACCGGTTCCTGCTATTGAAACCAGGCAACTTTCCATTCAGTTCGGCGGCCATATTGCTGTCAATTGCCTGGATTTAAAAGTTGCACCACATTGCCTGAAATCTATTATCGGCCCCAACGGGGCCGGTAAAACCACCTTGTTCAACCTGATTTCCGGGCAATATACCCCCACTTCGGGAAATATTTTATTGAATGGAAGGGATATTACCCGGATGGGAGTGGCAGACAGGACAAAGCTTGGGATCGGCCGATCTTTTCAGCTCACCAATATATTCCCCAGCCTGACGGTGCTGGAAAATGTTCGTTTAGCCCTCCAGGCAAAAGAGAATGTCGGAATGGTGTTCTGGAGACATTACAAAGCCTATCCCAAACTTGCAGAACACGCTTATGAATTGCTCAAACAAGTTATGCTGGCTGACAAGCACCGTTTTATGGCCAGCCTTCTGACCCATGGGGAACAACGAAAACTGGAGATTGCCATTCTCCTTGCCCTGGATCCGGATGTCCTGCTCCTGGATGAGCCCACTGCCGGCATGAGCCTGGAAGACGTGCCAGCCATTCTGGACATCATCCAGGAGATTAAGGAGACAAAAACCCGGACCATTCTCCTGGTGGAACATAAGTTTGATATGGTCATGGCCCTGTCCGATTCCATTGCCGTTCTCCAGGAGGGCAGGGTTATCTGCGATGATACACCAGACGCGGTTTCCAACAATGAAAAAGTGCTGGAAGCCTATCTGGGAGGAGGTGTGACCCATGCCTGATATGATAGAAACCAAGCCCTTGTCGCTTTGCCTTGAAAATGTGCACACCCACATTGACCAGCACCACATCCTCCAGGGGGTGAGCATGGATGTGGCTGCCGGAGGCGCCACCATCCTCCTGGGACGCAACGGGGCCGGAAAATCCACGACCCTTAAAAGCGTGATGGGCCTTCTGCCGGTTTCCCAGGGTCGGATTTTTTTCAATGGCCAGTCCATTGAAGCATCAAAACCTTATGAGATCGCCCGCATGGGCATGGGCTTTGTCCCTGAAGACAAAGCCGTCCTGTCTACCCTTACTGTGGGTGAAAACTTCCGGCTCTCCATGTTCCGGGAAAATGAAAAAACCCATGAAAAACTGGCTGAAGTACTGGACCTGTTCCCTGCCCTGAAAAAATTCTGGAAAAGACAGGCAGGGTTGTTGTCCGGAGGACAAAAGCAGATGCTGGCCATCGCAAGGGTATTGGTATGCGAACACACGCTTTTGCTGATTGATGAACCCTCCAAGGGCCTGGCTCCCATTGTGGTGGACCAGCTGGCAGAATCTTTGATCCAGATCAAGGATAAAACCAAGGTGATCCTGGTGGAACAAAATTTTCGCCTGGCCCAACAGGTGGGGTCGGATTGTTTCATACTGGATGACGGCAGGGTGGCCTTCAACGGCCCCATGGATGAACTCGCCCGGGATAAAATCATGATGAAAAAATATTTGGGGATATAATGACAACAGAAACGCTGAAATTTCAAACCAGAAATCGACCTTTCCAGCAGTATGCCGGATGGATTATCGGTATAGGACTGTTTTTGCT
>JAHJDU010000169.1 GCA_018812385.1 Pseudomonadota bacterium | reverse complement strand
CTTGAATCTATTGTTTATCTGCTGAATCTGATAAGCTTAAGAGAGAATGACCTGGGTGATCTGCTGGCCCAGGGGGTTAAAATTGCTTCGGAAAAGATTGGTGGCGGCTCTGAAAAATTTGCCATTCATGTCAAGGGCCTGGAATGGACAGGGTATGAATGCCGTAATGCGCCGTCCATGATGCTGGCCTATATGACGGCAGATATCGGAGCACACCACAACCGTGCCTGGGTTTTGGGACATGATGTGGTGGGGGCGGCCACCAATGTGCATGACCTGATCACTGCCGGAACTGGTGGTGAAAAAAGACCCAAAGCAATTGTTTCGGGCAAGAATTCAGCCAGATTTGTCATTGATTCCCAGCATACCCGCCCGGCCTTTGACTTGCTTGGATGCTGCCGCCTCCAGATGATGGAGTTGGGGTTTGAAGTTGAAAATTATGCTGAACTTTTTTCAGTTATTACGGGGAAAGAAATAACTTGGGATGACCTTATCAAGATTTCTGAAAAAGTATGGAATCTGACACGTATGATCTCTGCACGGGAAATCAAGGATTTTGGACGGAACTTAGATTATCCGCCACCACGATTTTATGAAGAGCCAACCCCCAGCGGACCAAATATTGGACATTGTATCAGTCTTGAAGAGCTGGATGAGCTTTTGGATGCCTATTATAGCGCGCGGGGATGGGATAAAAATGGCATCCCCACAAAGGAAACACTCATTCGTGTCGGGTTAAAAGATATGATAAAATTATGATAAAGGAAACTTAAAATGAGTAGCATAATGATTCCACAAACCTTTAATACAAAAACAGCAGATGCCGTTGTCATCGGCGGCGGCATCGTGGGGGTAGCCACGGCTTTCTGGTTGTCCAAAACCGGGATGAAGGTCATCCTGGTGGAAAAACGATATGGCCTGTCAAGCCTTACAACTGCAGCCAGTGCAGAGTGTTTTCGCACCCAGTTCACGGAAAAATCCATGGCAGACATTGCCCTTCCCAGTGTGGAAATGTTTGAAAACTTCAGGGACGTGGTGGAGCTGACAGATATTGACATTCATCTTTGCCAGAAAGGCTATCTGTTTGTAACGGATGACGAAACCCAGGTGCCGGATCTTGAAAAAGCCATTCAGACCTATCAGAGCCTTGGAATCCCCGGATCTGAACTGATCAAGGGAAATGATCTTCACGACCGCTTTCCCTTTCTTGCCCCCAAGGTTCTTGCAGCCACGTTCAACAACAGGGATGGATGGCTGTCCACCCATGAAACCACGTATGGCTTTGCAAAAGGGGCAAAAAATGTCGACTTTTTCATGAAAACAATGGTTACAGGCATCCAGAAAGACAACCAGGGAATATCTGCCGTAGAAACAGACAAGGGCATTATCAGCACACGACTTGTTGTCGACTGTGCCGGCCCCTATGCCGGGGTCATCGGCAAAATGGCCGGTCTTGACATGCCGTTAAAAACGGTTCGACGTCAAAAGGCCTTTGTCAGAACCAGCCATCCGCTGGTGCCCATGGATGCACCTTTTACCGTGGATCTTAAAAACCACAGCTATTGGCGGCCGGAAGCAGGCGGCGTGCTGTGCGCATGGGTGGACCCGGATGAGCCGGAAAGCACGCCCGCAGATGAGCTGCCCACAGACTGGGACTTTGCAGCGGAATCCATCTACCGGGCATCACGCCTGAACCCATTTTTTGAAACCATTGCCGATGACCTGAAAGCAGACGACATTGATGTATCAGCAGGAATGTATGTTTACACCCCAGATGACAAACCCGTGATCGGGCCTTGTGAAGAAATTAAGGGGTTCCATCTGAATTGCGGGTATTGGTGCGGGGTCATGATGTCTCCTGCAGCCGGTAAAAGAGTGGCAGATATTGCCACAGGCAAAATGGACAACAAGGATAATCCCTTGCGCTACAGCCGTTTCAAAGAAGGTGATTTTGAAAAAGGAGATACCTTTTTAAAATAAAAACAAATTTCTATATGGTTTACCTTGACACACGGCTCAGCCGTTACCAGATTAGAACCTGCACCAGTTTAAAAAAAGAACAGAGAATCAATGATCGGGGTAATATTTTGAAAAAAAAGACATACGCAATTGGCTGCGCTGTTTTGGCCATTGATATGAAGCACTGTGCCAAAAAGCTGGGGCTTGATATTGAATATAAATTCCTGGAG
>JAHJDU010000168.1 GCA_018812385.1 Pseudomonadota bacterium | reverse complement strand
TAAACCTGCTCCCCCTCCCCACCTCGCTCTCCACCTCTATTTTCCCGCCATGCTCCTTTATGATCCCATAGCTTACGGACAGCCCGAGACCGGTACCCTTTCCTGTTGGCCTGGTGGTGAAAAACGGTTCAAATATCTTGTCCAGATTTTCAGGCCGTATCCCCTCGCCAGTATCTGCAAACATGACCTCCACGGACCTTGTTTCAGCTTCCATGACCTGGGTGGAAACAGTCAGATCTCCACCGTCAGGCATGGCATAAGAGGCGTTTAAAATGATATTCAAGAATACCTGCTGGAGTTGATTGGAATCAGCCATTACAGAGGGTAGGTCTTTTCTCAGGTCTTTGACCACTTTTGTGTGCCGAATCAGGAGCTGATGCCTCACAAGGCTCAGGACGTCCTCTATTACCCTGTTTATATCTGTTGGGCGGAATTCATATCCAGACTCACGCGCAAAGTTGAGGAGCTTATCTGTAATAAGCTTGCACCTTATGGCAGACTCCTTTATAAGCTCCAAGGATTCGGGAAAATCCCGGAACGCCTCTAATTTTTTAAGCTCTTCATTATTGGCCGCCTTCAAGAGATTAATGGAAAATCCTAAGACCCCGCTCAAAGGATTATTTATCTCATGGGCCACACCGCCGGCTAATTGCCCGATGGCTGCCAGCTTGCCCGCCTGGATAAGCTGTGCCTGGGTCTGCCTCAGTTCCAATGTCCTCTCCTCCACCATCTCTTCCAACCGCTCTGAGTACTCCTTAAGCTTTTCCTCCGCCCACCTCCGATGGGACACGTCTTGCATCACAATCAGTTCTTCTTCTTCTTCTTCTTCTTCTTCTTCTTCTGCAATAATTATGTTTCTCGCCCTGAGATTGAATATTCGTTCCCCTGGTTTTCCCTGCTCATAGTGAAACTCGAAATCCTCCAGCATATTGTCAGTTCCAAATACCCCTGTCAGCCCGGCTGAAAGTCTTCCATCTTCATCTCCCAGAATGTCGGTTATGCGGGCGCCTATTACCTTTTCGAGCTCCAATCCAAATGCCTTGTAAAAGGATAGATTTACACTCTTTATCCTTAAATCCTTATCGAGAACGAGCAAGGAATCGGGGATCGTAGTAATTATATTTTGAGAAAAATTCCTCTCTTTTCTTATCTCTGCCCCCGCAAGTTTTATATCTGTGATATCCTTTGCTCCTGCCACCACGGCCGTAACATTGCCCGATTCATCGGTCAGTATACTGGCGTTAAACGACATTGGAATAAGTCGCCCGTCTTTGGCTTTGTAGGTGAGTTCACGATTGCGGATGCTATCCTGAGGGTCAAGGGCTTGTGCCTTTTCGGGTTCCCGGAAAAACTGGAACATCCTGCGCACTTCTTCTTCTTCTTCTTCTGCAAAAATGATGCTCACAGGCTGACCCATGAGCTCTTCTCCTGTGTAGCCCAATAGATGACAGGTTGCCGGGTTCACTGTGATTATCTTTGCCTCTGGGTCAACCACGATGAGGGTATCAATCATCGATTTAATGATGTTGTCGAAATAGTCCCGTGAGACCATTGTGTTCTGAAGATTTTCGACCATTGTATTAAAAGCGATCGCTAATTGCTCCACCTCATCACGGCCCTTAACCGCTACACGCTTTCTCATATCACCTTTGGCTATACCGGCTGTAGCCAAGGTCAACCCCTTGATTGGGCCGGCTATACCACGGGCGATGAAAAAAGCGAGCACCATCCCTATGATCAGGGTGAAAAAAGCCGCCAGTATACCGATCAGGGAGGCCCTTTCCATGGTTTGTGCAGCCCTTTGTTTGCTCGTATCCATATCCTGCCATCCGGCCTCCTGGACAGCCTGGACAGTCTGTTGCACATTGACCCTGATCCCGTGCATTTGGGCAAGAATATCACTCAACTCATTATCATTGGCTACCCACTTTTCTGCCGCTTCGAGGTATTGATCAGTGGCCTGGCGGATCTCTTTCATCAGGGGCACATGTTCAAAGACATAGGCAATTTTGCTTATCTCATCGTAGAGTCTCCTCAGATTGGCTATGTGTCCCTTCAACTTGTCAAAATGTTCCCGGTCTTTGTATAAGATATAATTTTTCTCCTGCCTTCTTGCCTCCAGGGCCTCGTTTTCAACTTGATTGAAGAGGTAAAATCCCTTCATATATTTTGTTTGATCAATCCCATTGGCGATGGCCTTTTCCAATAACCTCTTGTGGTCAAGGGTGTGGGTATGGGAAAGATCGTTTACCTTTTTTCCTAACACTCTCATCTTATGTTCTAAAATCTTATTCTCTTCTAAAAGGGCCACCCCGCGATTATAGTATCCCTGGTATTCCTCAACGGCCAGGCGGACGTCTTTGGATTTCCTAAAGAGAATCTGGTCGTTATATTTAGTTGTTACTTCATCCATCCTGTCCAGGTTGGCGTATATCTCCCGGATATTGTGCATGGCCTGCTCGTGTATCCCTTTCTTTCCAATCAGCAGATAGTCCTTCGCATTTAAGATAGTGTGCAGGGCATATCTCTCCACCCCGGTGGAATACCGGATGGAAGGGGCGTTTCTCTCCATTATCTGCTGCAGGACCCCGGTTACGTCCCTCAAGCTGTAATACAGAACTCCCCCCATAAGGGTCGCCAGGAGCAGGAGGATTATAAACCCTGAAAATATTTTGGTGAAGATTGTCCTGTTTCTAAAATCGATATTCATTTGCTTCTCCTGAGGACGGTTATCCCAATCCCTCAATCTTCAATAATCAATTGCCTCATGGCATTATCCTGTTACATTCAGGGGCCAAGCCATAAGTGGCAACAAACGCCTTATACAGTTCTCTCTCCTTTTCTCTCCATCCCGCGCTCTTGTGAAAGTGTGGGTTTGATAACCGGATATACCTGAAAGAACACCCCTGCTTTCTCAAGAAATCCCTTATCCTGCCATTTTTATTGCCTTTCCCTAAGTGGTCTCTTAATCTCTTTTTGAGATTTCCGCTGCCCCCAACGTAGATAATGGGTGTCTTGCCGTTGGGGTAGTCCATGCCCTGGCCTTTCAGCCGGAATTCATAAATGCCCGGGCTGGCCGGGGCATTAGTTCGAACCGACTCAACCGCTAAAGGGTACAGTACCGAGAAGTCTGCCCACAGAGGGGGGTATATACAGCCGGAGATTCTTCTCCTGGCAGAGGGTATCCCCATTTCATTACGGCATTGAGCAACCGATCGAAGTGAGAGAGAGGATTTTGAAAGCATCTCCCTTATCTGCTCATCGGAGTAAGGCTCTTTTATTCTGCCGGATACCATGCCCCTTCTTTCCCTGTCCAGAAGCCCCTTTATGAATAATTTGTTCACCTGTTTCTGAGAGGGAAAGAAGAACTTCAAATCGTTTTCCTCCCCAGAGGGAGTCAGCACCTTTAGGCCGCGGATCAGTCGTGAAATCCAACTGTTATCGATCTTCCTGTTCCCGCTGCTGATTGCCTTAGCCAGATCAAATTGCGTTAACGGGACCAGATCCGGAGGATTGCCTGTTCGCAGATATTCGCCTTGATGATCGATGATTCCATTCAGAATCTGATAGGTCAGCTCGTTCCTTGAACTGATGCGCCGCAATTTATGTCCCAGCCTATCGATTTCGGATTTTTCTATTCCGCAATCCGCATTCCACAATCGGTTCATTCCACATTCCGAAATCGGTTCATTCCGCAATCCGCAATCCGCAATCCGAAATTTCTTGTTGAATCCCTCATACGCATACCTGATCTTCAAGGCCCGTCCGTTCTTGACGATCTCCCCAATAACTCTGGAGGAGCCCTTCTCTCCCTGGCGAGCCCGCCCGCCTCGCCTGAGTCCGCCTGAGGTGGACGATGGCGGGCAGGCCGGGCCTGATTGGGATAAGCGCCTGACTGTCACCGGAAGTCTATTCATCAACTGAGACGTTTCAACTTCTTCAATCATCTTTTTGTACCTCTCCAAGGGGTATTCGAGAAGGTCGGAAAATATGATCCTCCCGACAAGCCTCGCATGTTCTCGTCTCAAACATCAGAATTCCTCTTTTTTGCGGAAATAGGGGGACACCTTACTTAATTCCAATATTTTTGGCTGCGCATAATCATCATCTGAGAAAAAAGTTTGTTGACGTCTGTTGCCCCGCTGGGTAATATGGTGAGGCATACCAGGGGCGACAATTCTTCCTATCCTTGCCATGGATAGAATATACAGACAGATTATTATTGATGTCAAGAATTAAGTAAGGTGTCCCCTAATCCCGTGAACCGAAGCATCTCTCCTTCCTGCTCATACAGGGAAATATGAAAAGATTTAATAAAACGTTTGTGCTTGGCGATCAGATCAAGCATATTCCAATTCCTGCTTTTGTTTCTTAAGTCTATCAATCGTTTCTTTTGCAAAGCGCCAGTCTAAGTAATCGTCCTCTTCAGTAAAGATCTCCTCATTATGCAATCCTTCATTTTTTGCCTGAAATGCCTTAAAGGCCATATGATATTTGGCCTCAAAATGCTTATTTTCCGCTTCATATTTTTCAATTCTGGCCATAAGCATAAACAAAGCTTGATTTTTCACAAAAGATTTTAAATCTTTAAAACCCAGCTGAGTAACAATAGACTCTGATTTTTCTGTAAATTTTAGATCTAAAGAAGTATCCATATTATTGCCCCCCCCATTGTTTTTTTTTTATTCTGAAACCATTTATACCATACTTGTTAATCAATGTCCATAAGGGTCCCATTGATTACCTTAATACGTTGCCCTCCAATAACCACAATAAGGAAAGCCTGACCCCTTTTTTTACAATTTATAGATGAATTTTATTTTTGAAATTTAATTTGTCTTATGCCACAATTGTTTTTGGCAACGTAAAATCGAGAGTTTTGGCAATTTAAAAAATTTAACCAATAATCCTGAATTTTGATTAATCATGTACCAATTTGTGAAATGGCTTTATTTACAGTATAAATTGCATATTTAACGGCATTTTGCTTTCCCCTCCTTTCAGCTACATTTATTAATTTTTCCAATACAATATCGTGTTTAGTTCCATTCCGTATCATTCCCATTGTCCATCCCCATTCTTTACCACTATCAGAAATATCTTTTGAATATGATTTAATATTTTTTGAAGCACAAAAAACCCTAAAGGGGAGAGAGGCGGACTTTATATTGGGAATCCATGGTTTTAAATTTGATTGTCCCACAAAATTCACCCAACATTTTCTTTTCTGACTCTTTAATCCACATAACCGACCTAAATGGTCACCAGCAATACTACCAGGATCTGTAAATCCCAAATCTTTTAAAATAATCTGAGCCTGTTTTCTTTGCTCCTTGTTTAATGGATTCTCAACCTTCAACCATACTTGTGTATTACCGGGATGTGTTTCTATTACACAAGCCCCATATTTTTTTAAAATCGTTTTAGCTTTTGATGTTGGGACATCATCAAGAAAAATAACATTATGCTCCCCATCTTTGTGAGGCCTGAAAAAAATATCAGAGCCATTAAGATTCTGATGCTTTATCCATCCCAAAAGTTTTGATTTGATGTATTCAAAAGTTACACATTCATGATGTGTTAACCAAACCCATTCCCCATTCTTATAATCTTCATTTTGAGTTTTCGGTATCCTTACATGAATATCGAAATCATTTACACCCCGTTGACAAAACCAGTTTATAAATACTTGGATCTGTTCCAATGGCCGCATCATTTTTTAATCCCTTTATTTTTAGTCTGAAATAATCTTACTGATTGTCCTTCGAAAGGTATAAGATCTGCGCCATGAGAAAATCTATCAACAAGCGCTGCAGTTAACTCGACTGAACCAAAAACTTCAACCCATTTATCAAAAGACAAATTGGTTGATACAGCAATAGATCCTCTTTCATAGCGCCTGGAAAAAACATCAAACAGGAGCCTTGCTCCATTTTCTGAAAATGGAACAAATCCAAGTTCATCGATGATTAACAGTCTTGGTTTCTCCAATGTTTTCATAGTCTTATTGAGCGTTAATTCGTTTTTAGCCTCTTCGAGCACATTAACCAATTCACACGCTGTATAAAACCTTACCGTTTTTCCTTTTCTGCATAGCTCCCTACCGAGCGATATCAGACAATGGGTCTTACCTGTTCCCTGGGTACCTATTAGGCAAAGATTTTTTTTCCTTTCCACAAAATCACCATCAAAATGTTTTTGCACTCTTTTAAAATCAATCTTTGGATTCAAAGCGGGATCAATTTCTATCCATTCCTTTTCGATTGGAAATTTTGCTTGTCCCATACGTCTTTTCATTGACCGGTCTTTTTTGTATCTTAATTCAGCTTCAAGCAACTGAATCACAAATTGATCTTTATCTGTTATCGTCTGACTTAATTTGCCTAAACAGGAAAGAGCGCCAGGCATTTTTAATTCTTCTAATAATTTTCTCAGCACGTTACACCTCCCTATGTAAAGTCGCATATAGACTCAAATCATAGGTCGGTTTATAGGTTCGACCCTGCAATTCGGGCAAATAATTATCCAACCATTTTTCATCATAGCGAGGTATTGAATCCGTTTTCAGTTGATTCAATATATTTACTACACCTGCATATTCTACAGAGCCGTAAAGAAGAGCAAGACCTATTGCTGTTTTCCAATCCTCATAGGAATGGATTCGCTTCAAAAGAAGTATCTTTATCAATTCCTTGTTCGCTTGGCGTTTTTCCATCCGGGAATATAAACGGTTCCATAATTTTATTAACTCTGATTCAAATTTATGTTTTTTAACAGCTGTACAATCCCATAATGCGCCAGGTTTTTTAATAAGTTGATCTAAATAATGATCCAATTGAAGTGAATCATCACCAGGAAGATATTTCCTTGAATGCATAGCTATCAGTTCGTAATCCTTATAAATACTAACCTTAAAAACGCCAACCGCGACCCTGACATTGCTGCCAACATATCGCTCAGGAACCGAATACCAATGATTATCATTAATAACCACTTGATAAGAATTAACTCCACAATCAAACCATTTAACCCATTCTCGTTCTGGAGGAATTGGCAATAGATTTCCCTTTGCATTTGCCAATATGGTACTCAACTCTTCGCCGGTTCTATAATGCTTCCCTTTTAATATCTCTTCAGTACATTTTGTTTCCAGATAATAGTTAATCTCTGTCCAGCTTGAAAATTTCGGTAATCCAGCAAGATAATTTCTTCGACAAAACCCAACTGCATTCTCTACTGACCCCTTTTCATTGCCAGCACCCCGATTACAAAAAATGCTGGAAAATCCGTAATGCTCTTCTAAAGAAAGTGAAAAATCAGTCTGGCGATGCTCAGTACCCAAAACCTTCTTTACCAAAACGCAATCATTATCGTAGGTCGCTTCAGAAAATATACCACCAAAATAATTGAATGCTTTCTCATGGAATGTTCCCCAGGCTTGTTGTGCTTTTATCGGGTACATCTGACAGTATCTTAATGTTAATCCTGGTAAACTCACCACAAATAAATAGCCTGTTATTCTTTCAGTTTCTATTAAGCAATCAACTTCGCCATGATCAATCTGGATGAATTTCCCGGCCTCAAATGAAAGAGGTAAATAACTATTTTTTTTATTTATTTTTAATTCTTCTCTAATCTCTTTAACAACGTCACGTATTGTTCGATCTTTGCCTTTATAAATATTTATGCGGACCAATTCTTCAAAGATAAATTTTGCGGTATATTTTTGTTTCTTCTTTACCTTTAGAAATTGTTCTTGCTTCAATAATTTATAAACCTCATTTTTAACTTCCTTGGTAGCCACTTTTGGTTTTCTGTTGGGTCTCTTGCCCCTTTCTTTTAACTGATCTGATGTGGTATTAACTATATTATCAACAGTGTCCCATGACCTATTAAACTTTTTTGCAATTTTATTTTTATTGTCGCCCTTATTAAAATCCTTTTTTAATTTATTGATCTCATCCATCCTAAGCACTCCAGTCAGTCGCCTCCATGTTAAAATTTATTGATCATGAATCATTTTTTTAACATGATAGCAGTTTTTTTACCCAGGATAAAAAGTCTCGATTTTACGTTGCCAAAGTCTCGATTTTACATTGC
>JAHJDU010000167.1 GCA_018812385.1 Pseudomonadota bacterium | reverse complement strand
TATAGAAGTCCACGGTTATGAAAAGCCTCATCAAATAATGGGTTAAGGTGGATAGCCTGTGTATAATCTGAAATGGCCTGGTTATATTTTTTCTCCAGTTTGTAAACAGCACCTCTGTTATTATAATAAACGGCATTTGTCGGGTCTATAACAATGGCTTTATTATAATTTAAAATTGCTTTATCAAATTCATTTTGAATATAATAAACTGCTCCACAATTATTATAGACATCCGCATATTTGGGATCCAACTCTATTGCTTTTTTATAATCTAAAAGTGCTTTATCAAACTTTTGGGTATGTTTGTAAGCCACTCCTCTGTTATTATAAATTCTCGCAGATCCAAGATTTATTGAAATCGCCTTAGTACAGACTGCAATGGCTTTGTCATAGAGTTTATTGTCAAGGTGGTCTCTACTTATATTGACATAGCCTCTTAAATGTCCGGGAGATACTTCTAATACCCTGGCCCATACCTTACCAGGTGTTTGAAAAATTAAGTTGGTCTTAAAGGTGAATCCGGACAGAATCACTGCACATATAAAAAAAATCGATATCAAACCATATCGATTAAAGTTCATTTTTTTCAAAATTATATATGTCAGAAGAATGCTGGTAAAAGCAAGTCCCAGGTTTGGCAGATATGTCCGATGAAGAAAAATAGCATCTCGTATTGGTATAATACTTGATTCAATTGAAATGGCTGTAAAGTAAAAAAATATGCCGTAGGCAATAAGCCTGAATTTTTTTTTGGTAGCTACCCATAAGGCTATCAACAAAATTGCGGTTAATATGAGTGCGGGAATGAACACGCCAGGATTTGTTATGGATTTTAAAACCGGGAATTGATAATCCAATGCAAGATTTATCGGGTAAAAAAATAGTTTTAAATAAAAACATAGCACTGAAAATTGTGTGGATAGATATTCAATCCGGGATATTTGGGTGGTTTCCATTGTCAGGGTTCTAATTTCATCCAGATCTATAAAATTGTATCTGATTGAAATATAGAAACTCAGCACCAGCACGGGCAGAAATAATATAAGTGCGAGCCGTTTCCTCGGGGTTAAATTAAAGCAGAACAGTTCAAGAAAGAAAAGCTGTGGGAAAATTGTAAAAGAATTTTGCTTTGTAAACAGGGAGCAAGTCAAAAACAAGATAAAAAAAAGTGACCATGAGATCTTTCCCGGGATATTTTGTGAAAGCCTTGCTTTTAGATAGAAAAACAAAGTGCCGACATAAAAAAGTGCTGTCAAAGCAGCAAGGCGTTGAACAATATATGATACGGCAAATGTGCTTAAAGGGTGGACCGCAAGGATAAAAACCGTTGCCAAAGCCAAAAGGGTTTTTTCGTTTGTTGAAAGATTGACCGCCTTTCCTGAGGGTGTTTGCCACAGCGTTTTTATAAAAAGGAATGAAAAAAGAATGTATAGAATATGAACACTTATATTGACCAGATGGTATGAAAGGGTATTTACTTTGGAAAAGTAGAAGTTAAGAGCAAATGAAAGATAGCCTATAAATCTAAGGGGTTTAAACGCATATATTTTTTTTAAATCAAGGGAGTGAATTGCGGGATTGTCAACGATTGAAGAGCTATCATCAAAAAGAAATGGTGCCTGGATCACAGGGAAATAAAGAAAAATGATTATAAAAACAATAATACATGGGAAATAAAGGAAGGCCCAATATTTTAAATTCCATTTGGATGACATATCAAAAGGCTTTTTCTGGAGCAATCTTTTTGATTCCCTTTTCAAGTTTTTTGTCCGGCATTTTCAGGAAAGCCTTTACAATCACATCAACCCGTTTCAATAAATCAGGCCGGGCCATGGGATCTCGCATCTTTATCTTTGACTTCTCATGCATTTGTGCTATCTTAAATTACAATATTAATTTTAGGAGGATTTATGAATATTATAAAAACAGTCGGAAGTAGCGGACAAATCTCTCTCGGTAAAAAATTCGCGGGTCAATCCGTAATATTGAATGAAATTGACACAGGCGTTTGGATTATCAAGCTGGGACGTTTCATTCCTGATAATGAAAAATGGCTTCACAAGCCGGATGTCCAGGCCGAACTTAATGAATCAATTGCCTGGACAGAAAAAAATTCTCCCAAGGATACAAACTTTGAGGAATTAGAAGCCAGGATCAAATGATGACTCGGAAAACACATCAACATATACGATTGGATTTGAACAATCCTGTCTTTCAACGCCTGCTTTTCAATCTGCCCAAAAGCGATCAGCACAACACCCTCAATACTTTGCGGAAATTGGCAAACATGACATGGCAACAGGTATATTCAGATTATGGTCTAAAATGGGAAGTTATTCTATCACAAAAAGGCCCCGGAGGTAACAAGCTTTACAGTTTCCGAGTCGGCAAAGGATTTCGTGGAGTAGCCTACCGTGACAGTCTATGGTTGCGCCTATTGTCCTTACATCCGGATCATGATTCTGCCTATAACTGACCCCATTATTCCAAACCATCATTAACCTTAATTGGAAAAATTGTCATTGCTTTATCAATACTGGCTAATGGTAGATTTTCCAATTTGAATTGGGCTGCCAGCACCCGGTCAAAAGAATCTCTCGGTAACCGGACGTCATCAAAAAGCCACCAAAGAAAAATATGGGTATCAATTATTATTAAATTTTATTCCCCAATAACCACAATAAGCGAAGCCTTACCCCCATCCATGCTTTCACCATTCACCATTCACCATTCTTAAACACCCCTTTTGGGCATCAAAAAGCACACTCTAAGACACTTTCAGCCCATGATTAAAGCAACATCTTTCGTAAAAACAGAAACTTATCGGGGTCAGACCCCGTTATGACCCTTGCCCGTGCATTTTTATCAATTTGGCCAAAAATAAATCTTTTATTTTCCCTTGCCAATTGCCCGGGAATACTTGCCCAGATAT
>JAHJDU010000166.1 GCA_018812385.1 Pseudomonadota bacterium | reverse complement strand
GCTTCTGAAATGATAAGATTGATGGTTTTTTTATTAAAATCAGCAAAATTTTCATGAAGCTGGGAAAGACTTTCTGCATCAAGCTGCTCATGGATTACAAATTCAATATCCCTTCGATCGGAAATAACTTGTGCCATTTTTAAATATCCTCCTGGTATTGATGTTACAAAAATTAATCATTTTAAATTGTTAATTATCCAATAATGAATTGATGCTCATTGGCATATCGCAAATAATATTTCTTCTATAACAAGTTATAACATCGTGGCTGATACTTATTTTGAATAATAAAAATAGAAAGTTATCAGAAATATTGTGTTTCATAAGTCTAAAAGCATCCAGTCCTTATACCTGCCATTTAAAAATGAATTCTAATTCATTACATGGAATTTTTAATGTGTCAATGATTATTTTACAAATTTAGAATAATTTTATATGGTTCTTATATGAAAAAAATATTAATAAGTGCCTGCCTTGATTTTTTACAATACATCTGAGAATGATAATTTTATAAAGAAGATATTACATGGACAAATCAAGAACTGAAATAAAAAAACAAAACCGTCTGATTTGGGCAAAGGCCCGATCGGTTATGGAAACCGACAATTATAAATATAGTAAATATGGTGAGAAAGCCCGAATCAAGTGGTCTTTATTTGGGTTTTTTATTCGGATTTTTGGCGTGCTTTTAAAACTGACCCCTTTTTTTAAGAAAGGTTTTGAAAATGCTCAAAATATAGTTTTAAACAAAGTTGATCTATGTTTTGATGATTTACCTGAAGATTTTGAAGGGTACACAATTTTTCATATGACAGATCTTCATCTTGGCTCTCTCCCGGAAATGGATAAAACAATTTGTGAAAAAATTAACGAACTGGAAGTTGATTTATGCGTCTTAACTGGAGATTACCAAGGAGGTACAACAGGTAGTTTTAAAAAAATACTTGGCCCTCTATATCGAATAGTTGCAAGTATCCGGCAACAGGATGGGATCCTGGCTGTTTTGGGTAATCACGATACCTGCTCTATGGTTGAATCCTTTGAGATGGCAGGGATTACAATGCTGGTCAACGAAACGATTGATATTGATCGTGGCGGCAGTCGGATCTCAGTAACAGGGCTGGATGATCCATATTATTACTATACGGATCAATCTTTACGGGCTTTGGAAGAGTCCTCAAAAGGATTTAAAATTGTTTTGGTTCATGCACCATCCATGTTTGATATAGCTTCTGATAATGGCTATAGCCTTTATCTTACTGGTCATACCCATGGAGGCCAGATCTGCCTTCCCCGTGGAATTCCGATTATCCGCCATCTTCGTCACGGGAAAAAATATTACCGGGGCATCTGGCATTATAGCGAAATGACAGGCTACACTGGTCAGGGAGTCGGGGTTGTGGGGATTCCCGTTAGATTCAATACTCAGAGTGAAATTACATTGTTGCGGTTGCACGGGAAAAAATAAAAAGATAGAATATTAAATATTTTCATTTTTGGAATCCATTCCGGTTTTATAAGGAACATGGAAAATATGGAGAAAAATAATTGGATTTTTTTGACAAGAGAAGAAGTTCTGGATGCCATTGCAATTGATTTCCAGCAATATGGTCCCCAGCCCCTGATTTTCCGGGAACTTGCCCCTTTGATCCTGAACAGCCGGTACAGGATTATACAACAAGGAAAAGATACCAGCATATGGATTCAACATGGACGGGATTATCCGCTGCAAAAGATTGATGACAAAGATCTGGGCTTTTATTTTTCCCATATATTGGAGACAACAAAATACCCATTGAAAATTATAGCCCGCATCTGCGCAGTTGTTTTCCAGACCCGGGCCTGCCCCGGAATGTCGCAAGAAAAGGACAGAGATGGTATATGGATTGAAAACCATATGAATGGGTTTACCTGTTGTCGGTGTGGGCAATGTTGCAGAAGTCTCGGGTATAGCAATGATTGCACAAAAGAAGATTACCTCAGGTGGCAGGCCCTTGGCCGCCGGGATATTATGGAACGGGTCAAGATTGTTCATAAAAGTGGTAAAGACATTCAATACAGAATCTGGCTGGATAAGGATACAGGTGTCATTGCCCGGACATGCCCCTGGCTGAAATCAAAGCCGCAAGAACACTGCTTTAGCTGTTTGATTCAGGATATAAAACCAGAGGTCTGCCAACAATATCCATTTACCCGTAAACATGCCGTCATGACAGGCTGTAAGGGTGAGTTCAAAAAAGCCCCGGCCGATTTTAAGACCATGTTTTACAGAGGCGGTCTGAACCTTTGAGGGAATGCTGGTCCCGGATCGGCTTCCATGATTGAAATTCGGACAATTTCAGCCGATACCTGGCCACGCTTCCTTCGTGCAGGCGCTGCAATGCATCCACTGCTATTTTGTTGAAGGCTTCCCTGTCATTTCCAGGTACCAGTTCATGTGTCAGTTTCTTAATATTTTTCGCAGATGGTTCCTGGAGGCCCCGGACAATTGCCTGTATGACCAGGATCAATGTCTCCCGATAGCGGATACGCAGAGGATCTGGGTCAGCCATGGTTTGAGTGACGGCGAGGTAACGCTGGCATGAGCGCTCATAAGCCCAGATAAACAGATCCCGCAGCAAATCAACCTGGTTGAATTCATACACACCCAGAGTGCCATCCACATAGGCCTGTTCTGGCACATCTATGAAAGAAAGGGGACACAGGTTGTTTTGAATAAGTGGGATGTTCGCTCCCAGCCGAGAGACACGCTTGTTAACATCCTCGAAGGGCTGCAGATATGGCAATTGCACCATCACGAAAAAGGCCTGCTCAAACGGGTCGGGAATGGCTGCAGCTTTCTGCAGCAACAGATGAAAACAGTCTTCCAGAACCTGGGGCATTGCCACCGGGTGAAAGACGGACCCGGAAATGTCTACGGGTCTGCGCCGTAACCGTCCGCTAGCGTCTTCGTCAGGGAGCAGGTTTTCCGACAGTATGGCATGCAGGTTGAGAAAGGTGAAAGGATTAAACCCGATCAGGTCGGCCTCTTGGATGAGCATTTCGATGGCTGCCTTGTGATTCAGGATCATCTGGGTTTCATGTATATCTTTACCCTCTGCCGCCTGTCCGAATTCGATCAGATTTTGAGTATCGAGGCGGTTGTAAGTATTTCCCTCCAGACGGGATGAGGCCCATGACAGGTCAATCAGCAACCGGTTCAGTATTCCCCGGGCATAGGTGCCTGCAGAAAGCTCCCCCACAGGTGTGCGGCCCATCTCATGAAACTGGGCACGTAGAGACTCGGAGATATAGAAGGTAACACCCGGCTCATAGTCCTCTAAAAATGAACGCTGATAACCAACGGGTTTACGCCGCATCAGAGGTTGCCCCACGAGATCGCGAATGATCCCGCCCTCCGTCGAAACCGGGATGTAAATTTGTGCTTCACCTCCAATTGAAGACTCCATGACCATAGGCTCAGCATTGATGACCAAGCTGGGCCTGCGCTTGTAAACCAGTGCAATGCTTTCGCCTTCGGTGGTGATGCGCTTGTCTGTCAGGAGACGTTCTAACCGGCGCTGCAAGGTACGACGATTGAGGGCTTTGGGCAAATGATGGGCCAGTACTCTCTCAAGCGCTGAAATCCCAATCCCTCCGGTATGTTCTGAAATCATCCGTTCGATCAGATCCAATTCTTCGGCAGGCACGATACGCGACATGAGCACTTCTCCTTGAGAAATTTGTACAAAACAAATTTATACGCCACTTATAGTGGCGTGCGACAGTAAAGAGTGACACTAATATGTCACGTTTTTATGTCACACGTCAATATAAAAGTATCAAGCTCTCCTTGATGAGATAAGTATGGCCCATAAATCCCATGACATTTTAGTGTCGTTTGTTTAAACTCACCCGGAATTAGGTCTCCTTTGGCGGCGATTCCTGTTATTTTTTCAGTATTTCAACGCCAGCCCTGTAGAAAGGGTATTGACGTTTGAACAATTGGGTAAAGGTGACCTTTCTGCCGAAGATTTTACTCAATGGGCAGTTTCTGCTCTGTGTTTTCTAAAAAACTCAAGGAATTCCGAGGGAGAAAATATTTTTATACCCTCTCGGGATGAAGGAGGGTAATGGACAATATTTCCTGTGATTAAGGACCGTACTTTTCCAGCAATGGCAACTTCGAGAAAT
>JAHJDU010000165.1 GCA_018812385.1 Pseudomonadota bacterium | reverse complement strand
TATATCCATAGGCATTCAGAAAAAGCTCAAACATGCTGAGCGTTGGTTTGTCGTCGTCGATGACCAGTACTTTACGTGGTGTCATTTGCTATGCCTCATTTAGCTGCCGGAAAACTCAATCGGAAAATGGTTCCTTGTCCTTCCGAGCTTTCGATGTTGATCTTGCCGCCATAATCTTCAACAATACCTCTGGTAATGGAAAGACCCAGCCCCATACCCTCGCCCATCTTTTTGATAGTGAAAAAAGCCTCGAAGATCCGTTCTTTTAATTTTTTGTCCATACCGATGCCCGTGTCTGAAACAGATAACAGGACCTGACCATCCCGGGCATGGGTTTCTATCAGAATGCGATTGTCGGTACTTGGCCCACCTGCCTCCAGCTTCTGGTTGATGGCATCCCGTGCGTTGGTAATCAGATTGAAGATGACCTGTTCGATACGGTTGCGGTGGGCCAGTATAGGAGGAATGTTTTCGTCTATTTTAAGTTGAATATCAATATTTTGCAGCCGGAGCTGGCGGCCAATAATGTCCAGTACGTCTTGAACAGGCTTGTTGATGTTGACCTTTTCCTTTGTAAAATCCGCCTTACGGCCGAAATCCCTGAGACGGCGGATGATATCCACGGCCCGGTCCACCTGGCTGCTGACCTCTTTGACGATCTGCAAAAGATCCTTATCAGGGATCTTCTTTTTCTTTTCAATCATCATGTCAATAAATTCATTGCCCATTTTAATAGCATTTAAGGGTTGATTAAGTTCATGGGCAATCCCTGCGGACATCTCCCCCAAGGTTGTCATTTTACTGGCCTGGATGAGCTGGTTGTCTTTTTCCACCATCTCTGTAATATCTGTGGTAGCCAGAATTACTGCATCCTTGTCCTGATATATGACCGGGCAGGCATGGACATTTACATAGAGAAGACCGCCCCCCTTTTTTTTACATTGGACCTTGGAACCTACGGTGGTTATCTTTCCGGCATGCTGTGCTTGAAAATCAGCCTGCTTAATTTCATCCAACTCAAAGGATCCGAGATCGGTAAAAATTTTCCCGATCAAATTTTCCTTTGTATATCCATAAGTCTCTTCTGCACTGGGATTGGCGCTGAGAATACCTAAAGTTTCACGATCCAGTACAAAAATGGGATTAGGGCCACCGGTAAAAAGGGAACGGTACTTGTTCTCTGATTCCTTAAGTTTTGCCTGTGAATCCATAATGCGGTTGGTCATGTTCATAAATGAATTGCTCAACTGCCAAACCTCATCTTTAACACCCTCCTTGTGCTCCCAGGACTTGATCTCACTGCTCAGCGTGTGCATGATGTCAAAATTGCCACGGCTGATCGCATCGGACACCTTGGTCAGTTCCGTAATGGGCCGGGTGATATACTTTGACAAAAGGTGACTGATGATAAAAAACAGAATAGTCACGGCTGAAACAAACCCCAGAAAAGTGGTGCGCAGCTTTCCAATGAGTTGGTCGATGTGTTGTTTCTTTAATCCCACATGCACCGATCCAATGCGGTAAATGCCTTCGGTGACCGGTACGACCACATCATAAATAACCTTGCCCTCCAGATGCAATAACTCAACATTATAAGTTTTCTCCGGCTCGATAGGGTTAACATTGAGCAATTCCACAGGAAAGTCTGTGGTAAAGGTATGGGCGAGGATCTTGTCTTGCTTATCCATGATATAAACATAGCCCATGAGATGCTTTCGTACGCCCAGTCGGGCATCAAAAATCAGGCTGGTTAATTTGGGAATATCCTCCGTAAGAATGTAGCCTCTGCTGCTCTCGGCAATGCTGTGACCGATTCCCAGCCCCCGTTCCTTGAGCTCGAAAGTCAGGCTGGAAATGAGTATCCAGCGAGTAAACAGGGCAATAAGCACGCTGATCAGCAAGATCACAGCTGTAGTGAAAAAGAAAATCTTGTTCTTCAGATTTGTGTTTTTCACACTGTTGATCAATCGTTTAACCATACGAATTTCCCGTTTTTCAGATAAGTAAAGTACACCCGTTCCAATCCCTGATGATCCTGGGAATTAAAGGACAAAGGATTGGCAATGCCCAGGTCCAGTTGCCGGATCGTTTCGATGGCAGTGATGAACTTTTCGCGATCCAGATCTCTTCCAGCCCGTTTGAGCCCTTCCACAAGTACCTTGGCGTTAATATAGCCTTCCAGGCTGACAAAATTGGGATCATCCAGAGGATAGTATTTCTTCAGCAAATCAATGTATTCTCTGGCACCCCACAGATCTTTATCGGTTTTAGAGGCTTCAGGCGGTGGCACCACCTGTGTAACGATGATCTGTTCATCGGTGTGTCCCAGTATCCTTGCCAGCTCATCCGCCCCCACAAAGGAGACATTATAAAATACAGATACAAAACCCTTTTCTCTGGCCAGCTTAATGAATTTGGCACAGGGTTCATAGGTGCCGATCATGACCACGGCCTGGGCTCCCTTGGTCATGATTCTCTCCAGGCCTTCCTCTACATCCAGGGTACCTCGAATATACGAACCAGTTGCTACTGGTACCAGACCGTATGACTTCAAAGCAATTTCAGTTCCCTTTAAACCATCAAATCCATATGCATCATACTGGTAGAATACTGCTATTTTCGAAAATTTTGTCTCTTCTATCAAATGCTTCACCGCAGCTCCGGTCTCCTGATAATAGGATGCACGGACATTGATCAGATAATGGTTGAGTGGTTCCCTAAGAGCATTGGCACCGGTAAACATACCCACAACCGGAATCTTCGCATCTTCCACCAGGGGCAGAATCTTAACGGTGGTGGGGGTACCCACATAGCCGAACAAACAAAAAACCTTGTCTTGAACAATAAGCTTCTGGGTATTGGCAACGCACAGGGTGGGATCATATCCATCATCATAAGCAATGACCTTGATCTTACGTTCATGAATCCCCCCATTGTCATTCACATGGTTTAAATAAGCAAGGGCACCATGGAGGGTTTGTGTGCCGAGGTATCCGGCATGACCGCCAAGGGCAAGAGATGATCCGATAAGTATCTGATCGCTTGTTATCCCCAACGTTCGGGAGGTTGTTATCCGGGTATCGGTTTTATCCTCACAGGAATAAAAAAGAATGGATACGATAAAAACAATTCCAATATATCTTATAATCTGTTTCTTTTTCAAAGGATTAAGTTCCCTAAAAACGAATTTGTCGCTTTTTCAATGTTAAGCATTTGTACAGGAGATATTAATATCCTGGCCCTTAATGCCTCACGCATTATACCATGGAAATAAGAATTAGCAATATTTGCAATGAAAATATTACAGACTATTAATGACATCCTCCATATACATGACAATGATTTCCACAGAACTCAAGGAACCCAGATAATCGATCATATCCGCAAAATCAACATCTCTTGCCTCCAGTATTTTAGGTGGCATTAATAACTATACGCCAACCTGCTCTCTCGGTGTCAGGGCACCATCCACACGGTCATTTCTTTTGCACCATGAATGACTTTCCAGGGGACACTGCCGATATCAAAACTGGTAACATCAGATTTTCCTCTTCTGCCAAAGACAATGGTGTCGCAATTTTCTTGCCCGGCTGCTTCAACAATCGCATCGGCACGGCTCTCGGCGCCTTGAATAATTTTATTCACAATATTCTTTCTTTGAATACCGGCATTTTCAAGAATTTGTCCGGCATCCCGAACCGCAGTTTCAATTTTTTCAAAGGCTGTGGTGATACAAGCAATTGACTTTTTCTGTTTCTTTTTTTCATCATACATATCAAAATCCCTGAGCACACTGCAAAGAACAATCCGACAATCCGAATGTTCGACTATTTGCGCAACAAACTCAACCGCCTTTTTGGAACCTTGGGACCCGTCAACAGCTATCAAAAGAGAATGATTAATCTTTTGTATTCCCGCCAGAATAACCGGGAGACAAATTGTTTTTTCAACCAGTTTTGTTGAAACGCTTCCCAGGGCAAGTGGCAGCAGCATTTTTGCACCGCCACGCCTGCGTATCAAAAGGGCATCATATCCTTTTTGCGCTTCATCCATTATGTCCCTTGCGATCCCCTTATTTCTCTGGGCGATGATACAGGTGATGGCTTCAGGTTTAAATCCTGCAGCAATGAGCATGCTTGTTGCTTTTTCCATAAAATCTTCCATCTCAGCTCTATATCCAAGTTCCCATGTTTTTACCCGGGAACTTTTGTCATAACTCAAAGGATCTTTTTCCAGATCATAATAACACTCGGGAACCCTGGTAATAATATTATGCAGAACAAGTTCCTTTTTAAGGAAGGGTTTGAAACTGCAAAGGTATTGAATGGTCTTGAATGCCCTTTGTGATCCGTCCAGAGCCACAAGAATTTTATTTTCATTTTCCGACATTTTAATTCCTCCTTTCTGTAACCTTATTTTTTCAAGAAATATCCTTGTCCTTTCGTTCTTGCCGAAATCTCAGACTCATGACAGGTACAGGGGAATGCCTGAACAGTTTTTCAACCACACAAACCAGTTCACCTATACCTTCAGTATCAGCAATTGTTGTGCCAGTTTTTCAAAAATCATTAAACTTTCTGTCCTGTATGCATCTGTGAGCATAAAGCGTGCTGAAAAATCAATTATTCATCGAGAATATCAAACCATATTCTTACGATATGTAAAAAATACTGACACTCGCTACAGATACAATTCAGGTAGAAGAGAACTGTTTTCCAGGAACTATAAGGGGACAATTCGCATGGCATGTTACTTGCTAATAATAGCGAATAGAATAATACAAATCCGGTTCCATTGGAACAATTTTTTAGTCGGGGAGGCAAAAAACCATGAAAAACAAAATAAAAGTTTTACTGGTGGATGATGAAGTCCGGTTTTGTGAAAACACTTCAAAGCTATTGATCAAACAAGGTTTTGACACAACAATTGCGAACAATGCTGAAAAAGCTATCCAGATTTTAAAAGAAACCACACAGGATGTCATTGTGCTGGATGTCAAGATGCCTGGTATGGATGGCTTTACAGCACTGAACGAAATAAAAAAAATAGCCCCCGAGACACAGGTGATCATGCTCACCGGACATGGCACAAAATATTCAGCAACGCGGGCGCTGGTAAGAGAAGCCTTTGACTATCTTTCCAAACCCTGTGATGTTCAGATTCTTGCTTCAAGAATCCATGATGCCTATATGGAAAAACATCAAGGCTTTAAAATTGATGATAAAAAGGCTTTGAACATCATGACTCGTTTCGATGAACTGGTGACAGTCCCGGCTGACATAACCGTGGGAAAAGCCATGGAAAAAATGTCACGAGCTTATAAAAAAGCTTCTGACTGGCCTTTGACAATAAAAAAAAACCAAGGTTTTGTGCTGGTTTTGAATGAAAAAATTACTTTGACGGGTATTTTGACAAGAATGGATATCATCAAGGCTGTAAGGCCGGAATATGTATCGGCAGGAGAATCATCCGACCAAGACAGTTCAAGATTTTCATCCCTTTTCTGGAATGGTTTTTTTTCAGACCGGGTCAAAGAAATTGCTGGGAAAGAAGTCTGGGAAATCATGTCTGCATTGCCGCCTGCTATCAGTGAAAATGCCAACCTTCTGGAAGTGGCTCATTTGATGTGGAAGGAATCAAAAAGATTGCTGCTGGTACAGGACGTTTCCAAGGTGGTTGGCATCATAAGCGATCAGGACATATATGGTGAAATAGCAGATGTCATGAAAAAATAAACTGGAAAAATGAAACTGTTATTCAAAAATAATTGAGCTGCGAATCTGTGTGAGATCGTTTGAAATACTCTCACAAATTCACACCATCAATTATTTTTAAAGGTACCAATTTATAATAAATATTGCCCAATGATCTTCTAATGTTGTATTGTTTAACCAGAGCGACATTGGATATTTCTCTTAAAGGAATTTGGAATTCAATTTATGTGTTTAGCTGTTCCGTCTAAGATTATTGAAATCAATGACAAGGTTGCCAAAGTGGATGTGGATGGTGTGATTCGGGAAACCAGCATCATGCTTCTGGATGATGTAAAAATAGGGGATTATGTAATTGTCCATGCAGGATTTGCAATTAATATCCTTGATGAAGAGGCTGCTCTTCAAACCCTGGAGGATCTGCGCAGTATCCTTGCAGCAGAAGCAAGTCAGGACAATGGTTTGAATGACCATCTATAGGCCTTTATGAAAGCTTCGATAACAGCAAAAAGGCTGGAAATCAGCGGAGTTGTTCAAGGCGTTGGTTTTCGGCCTTTTTTATTTGTCCTGGCCAAAAAATATCAACTCAAGGGTGAGGTCTCCAATACTGCCGGCGGTGTGCTTGTTATTGTTGAAGGATCGCCGGAAAATATTAAAAGTTTTATCAATGATATCTATATAAAAAATCCTTTGCTTGCTTCTGTGACAAATATTGAAACCTTTGATACTGAACCTGGCAATTTTTCTTTGTTTCAGATTGTGAAGAGCAAAGCCTGTTTCAATCAAACCACTTTAATCTGCCCTGATGTAAGTATTTGCTCAGACTGTCTGGCTGAAATGAAAGATTTCCATGACAGGCGGTATGAATACCCGTTTATCAATTGTACAAATTGCGGCCCAAGATATTCCATTATTGAAGATATCCCCTATGACAGACCCAAAACCTGTATGAAGCATTTTAAGATGTGTGCTCAATGTCAAAATGAGTATGACGATCCAATGAACAGAAGATTTCATGCTCAGCCCAACGCATGTCCTGAATGCGGGCCGCAGGTTTTTTTAACAGACAATAAGGGTAAAAGGATTGATTCAGATTCAAAAGAAGCCATAACCCTTGCAGCACAATTTTTAAGCCAGGGTAAGATAGTCGGGGTAAAAGGACTTGGGGGATTTCATCTGGCCTGTGATGCATCCAACCCTGATGCTGTTCAAAGTTTAAGGCAAAGAAAATTACGTCCCCATAAACCCTTTGCCCTGATGGCAGAATCAGTATCCCACCTGTCTGGCCATGTTCATGTCAACCCTGAGGAAAAAGAACTTTTAGAATCCTATCCCAGACCTATTGTTCTGCTGAAAAAAAAGAATAATAACAGGGACAATATCACTGGACTGGCACAGGATGTGGCGCCATTTAACAATAGTCTCGGGATCATGCTGCCTTATACCCCGCTTCATTTTTTACTGCTTGAAAAGGGACCTGATATTCTTGTGATGACCAGTGGCAACCGATCAGGAGAGCCGCTTTCCATTGAGAATGAGGATGCACTTGATTCATTTTCCCATATTGCTGATTATTTTTTATTGAACAACAGGGATATTTATTTTCGGGCGGATGATTCCATTGTCAGGGTCCAGGCTGGCAAGCCAAGATTTATAAGACGTTCAAGAGGATATGCTCATTTGCCGGTTTTTCTAAACAAAAAAATGCCGAAAATCCTTGGATGCGGCCCGGGGCTTAAAAATACGATTTGTCTGACCCGGAATAGTTATGCCTTTTTAAGCCAGCATATCGGGGATATGGATAATGTGAAGGCATATGATTTTTATCAAAACAGTATCGACCATTTAAAAAAAATTCTCGACATTCAGCCGGATATCATTGCCTATGATATGCATCCTGGTTATTACAGCACTGATTATGCAAAAGCGCAGGATGGTGTAAAAAAGATTGCCGTTCAGCATCACCATGCCCATGCAGCAGCCTGTATGGCAGAAAATGACCTTGATGAACAAGTCATTGCCATCACCCTTGACGGTACTGGATATGGAACAGACAGCCATATCTGGGGCGGAGAAATTCTTTTATGTACGCAAAAAAAATTTAAAAGAAAAGCGCACCTGTCATATATCAAGATGCCGGGCGGAGATGCTGCCGTCCTGGAACCCTGGCGCATGGCAGCATCAGTTCTCTATCAAGCCTTTGGAAAGGATTTTTTAAATTTGGATATTCCTTATATAAAAGAGATGGAAAAAGAAAAGCTGTCTTTTGTTTGCCAGATGATGGAAAAAAATTTAAACTCTCCATTGACTTCCAGTGCTGGAAGATTGTTTGATGCCATTAATATTGCCAGGGAAAATAAAGATAAAGAAGTTGTGTTTTGTGCAGTGGGATTTGAAACAACCATTCCCACCATTGCAGCCGGTATTCTCATGGGAATCGAGGCAAAACTGGATAATTTTTCCATTTATTCTGCCAATAAACTCACACCACCGGCCCTTGCTGCCTTAATGGAAACAGATGGTGTCAAGATAGACGGCTTTATACTTCCTGGCCATGTTTCTGTGATTACAGGAACCAATGCCTACAGGGACACATTTGAAAAATATAATATACCATCCGTGATTGCAGGATTTGAACCCATTGATATTTTACAGGCTGTTCTGATTTTAATACAGCAGAATGAGGCAGGAAAACCAGCCCTTGAAAATGCATATCCAAGGGCAGTATCTGATGCAGGGAATGTAAAGGCAAAACAAATTATGAATCAGGTTTTTGAGGTCTGTGATGCCTCCTGGAGAGGAATCGGGGAAATTGCCTCAAGTGGGATGAGCCTGAAAAAAGAGTATCAAAAATTTGATGCCGCCATAAAATTTGATATGGACATGCCGGATGTACCTGAACCAAAAGGGTGTGCCTGCGGACAAATTCTCCTGGGGTTGAAAACACCGGAAGAATGTGCCCTTTATAAGAAAAAATGCACCCCCATGACACCTGTCGGGCCATGTATGGTCTCAAGTGAAGGGTCTTGTGCTGCATTTTACAGATATAGTTAGTGAAGAATTTTGAATTTTGGGACGTGAGATAAAAGGGGAAAAAATGATTGAAGAAAAAGTATTATTAGACCATGGTTCCGGGGGAAAAGTCTCCCACTCAATGTTTTCCGATTTGATCCTGCCCTTGTTTGAAAATCCTGAATTATCAAAACAGGATGACGGGGCAACCCTGGATGTTGAAGGAACAAAACTTGCCTTTTCAACGGATTCTTATGTGGTAGACCCTATTTTTTTCCCTGGCGGTAATATTGGAGATCTGGCAGTGAACGGAACTGTCAATGATATCTCCATGTGTGGTGCCATTCCTAAGTTTATCAGTGTGGGTCTGATTTTAGAAGAAGGGCTGCCTGTAAAAGATTTAAGAATAATCCTGGAAACCATGGCAATTGCAGCCAGAAAGGCCGGAGTCAAGATTGTAACCGGTGATACCAAGGTTGTTCCAAAGGGAAAAGCAGACAAGATTTTTATCAATACTTCCGGTATTGGAGTGATCCCTGCCCACATTAATGTGTCTGGAAGCAATGCAAAACCGGGAGATAAGATTATCATCAGCGGTACTATCGCAGATCACGGGATTGCGGTATTAAGTTCCAGGGAAGGCTTAAAATTTGATTCTGATATAAAAACCGATTCAGCCCCATTAAACAAAATGGTTCAGTCCATTATCCAGTCTGACTGTGATATTCATGTGCTTCGTGATCCCACAAGGGGAGGCCTTGGCACAACTTTAAATGAGATTGCATCACAATCTAAGGTTGGAATTAAAATAGACGAGCAGTCTCTGCCCATCAGGGGGGCTGTTCAGGGAATCTGTGAGCTGTTGGGATTTGATCCCTTATATATTGCCAATGAAGGAAAATTGATTGCCTTTGTACCTGAAAAATATGCACAAAAAGCTCTTGAGCTTATTCAACGGGATGAGTTTGGCAAAGATGCAGTGATAATTGGTGAAGTAACAAAAGAAGATCCTGGCAGGGTTTTTTTAAAAACCAGGATTGGTGGTTTGAGAATCATTGACATGCTGACGGGAGAGCAGCTTCCAAGAATCTGCTAGATTCAATTATGGCGCCCCACTCCGAAAATACGGCCAAATAATGGGAAAAGAGTGTTGCCCTTGGTGTAAGCATGTCGCGAGGGTTTGATAATTTAGGTGATAGTTTGTACATACTGGTAAACAAAGGAAATTAACTATGTTAAATTTTCTACACGGTCTCGACAAAGACCTTCGCAAAGCACTATTGATCCAGCTGCGTAACCTGTGGACCCACACATCCACGGCTATTGAAGGAAATACACTGACCCTTGGTGAAACAGCCTTTGTGCTGGAAGAAGGCCTGACTATATCCGGCAAACCTTTAAAGGATCATGAAGAGGTGGTGGGTCATGCCAGAGCCATTGATCTGGTCTATGAGCTAATACAAAATGATACGGTTTTTAGGGAAAAGGAGTTGTTTTCCCTTCACAAGGCAGTGCAGACACAGATTGTTGTAGATGTGTATAAACCCGTTGGCGGGTGGAAAAAGGAACCAAACTCCACTGTCGCCGTTGTTGATGATAAGCAGGTTATTTTTGAATATGGCCCGCCCGATGATATTCCTTTGCTCATGAAAAGCTGGTTTGAGTTGTATCGTGAGATTGATCAGTCTCTGAAACCTAATGACCTGAAACAGGCACTTATGGCCTATGTGCAGCTGCATGTTTCCTTTGTCCGCATTCATCCTTTTTTTGATGGAAATGGCCGCATGGCCAGGCTGATTGCCAATATTCCGGTTCTTAAATCAGGACTGCCTCCTATTATTATTCCCCGGCAACAGCGTAAACAATATATTGATGCCTTGTCTGCCTATCATTTTTCTGTAGGCCAGATAAAGGCAGGCGATACACTTCTGCCGAACCAGGATGCGCTGCAACCCTTTACCATATTCTGTGAGCAGGCCTGGGAGGAATCCCTTGTCATGGTGGAAGAAATACAGCGAAAACAGCAGGCCAGGCAGCAATATTGAAATAGCTATCTTTTCTGATGAATGATCTGATTTTATTAACCGACATTCCCTTAAAGGTTACAAAGCATCTGTAAAATACTGTTTGAACAAAAGAACTCTCGGCATTCTGAAAAATCACACTTAGATTTGGTATTCTTATCAATGGAAGGCCCGGTGAAAGTTAAGAATAGGATAATAATACTTGAGTGTGATCAAGGCATTAAACTTGATATAAAAAAAGTTTAATTTGAAAGAATGGCTTTTAATATTTTTCTAAGATAAAAGAGTTT
>JAHJDU010000164.1 GCA_018812385.1 Pseudomonadota bacterium | reverse complement strand
TGCGCCTTTTCCTAAGGCCACAATCCCGTCTTCCTGCAGCCGGACAGTTACTTCGCCCTGGGCATCTGTGCCCTCAGTCAAAGCAGAGATGGTAAATCTTAAAAGCTCGGATTTGGTTCCTGTAAGTTTGGATATAATATTGTATACAGCATCAATGGGGCCGTTTCCTTCTGTCGCCCCCTGGGCCGGTCGTCCATTGATGCTCAGCTTGACACTGGCAGTGGGAAATACCGTGTTCCCTGATAATACATGGATATATTCAAGTTTGAAAACTTCTGAACTTCTTAATACCCCTTCGTTAATAAGTGCCTCGATGTCTTCATCCTGGATGCTTTTTTTCTTGTCTGCCAGACGTTTGAATTTTTCAAAAACTATATCTAGTTCTTCTTTTGAAAGATTGTATCCCATTTCCTGGATGTGGGAATTGAGGGCGTGACGTCCTGAATGTTTTCCTAAGACCAGGTTGTTTTTGCTCAGACCAATGGTTTCAGGCTTCATGATTTCATAGGTCATGGGATTTTTCAGTACTCCGTCCTGATGGATACCGGCTTCATGGGCAAAGGCATTGGCACCCACAATGGCCCGGTTTGGCTGCACAAGGATTCCCGTGATCATACTGACCAGACGGCTTGTGGGATAAATTCTTCTGGTGTCAATGGATGTGGTCTGGGGAAAGAAATTGGGCCTTGTATGAAGCGACATGACCACTTCTTCAAGCGAAGTGTTCCCGGCTCTTTCTCCAATACCATTAATGGTGACCTCAACCTGCCTGGCCCCGGCTTTTATGGCAGCAAGGGTATTGGATGTGGCAAGTCCAAGATCATTATGGCAATGAACACTCAATACAGCCTTATTCATATTGGGCGTATTTTTCATGACATATTTTACAAGCTCACCAAATTCTTCCGGGATAGCGTATCCTACTGTGTCCGGAAGATTTATAGTGGTGGCGCCGGCATCAATAACCGCTTCAAATACCTTACATAAAAATGCAGGGTCAGATCTTGAACCGTCTTCTGCTGAGAATTCTACATTATCTGTAAAGGATGCGGCAAGCTGAACAGCTTTAACTGCCTGTTCCAGGACCTGAGAAGGTTTCATCGCAAGTTTATATGTCATATGCAGTTCAGATGTGGCAATAAATGTGTGGATTCTTGGGTGTACTGCATTTTTAATGGCTTCCCATCCCCGGATGATATCGTCTTCATTGGCCCTGCAAAGTGCTGCAACCTGGGAAACCTTAAGGGTTTCGGCAATAGCCTTGACGGCTTGAAAATCTCCTTCAGATGCGGCGGGAAATCCTGCTTCGATAACGTTGACACCCAGTTTTTCAAGCTGGGTGGCAATCCGCAGTTTTTCAGCCTTGTTCATGCTGGCTCCAGGTGATTGTTCTCCATCTCTTAAGGTGGTGTCAAAAATAATAAGCTGGTTGTTATTTGTCATGTTATTTGTCATGTTATTTTGCCTTTTTATTATGTATTGGGTTTTTATTGTCTAATGAAAGTTTATATTGAAAACTGTCGGCCAGCGCCTGCCAGCTTGCTTCTATAATGTCTTCTGAAACACCGATGGTTGAAAAAATATTATTTTCATCCCGGGATTCGATAAGGACGCGTACCTTTGCATCAGTACCGTCCATGCCGTCAATGACACGGACTTTAAAGTCCACAAGGTGCAGGTCGTCAATTTGCGGATATATGGTGGTCAGTGCCTTTCTTAATGCATTATCCAGGGCACTGACAGGGCCTTCGCCTTCTGCTGAAGTGATTTCTGTCTTATTACCCACCCTGATTTTAATCATGGCATGGGAATAACAGGGCCGTTCCTTGTCTTTTTCAACCACTACCCGGAAGGATTCAAGCTCAAAATAGGGGACAAACTGATCAGTCAATTTTTCCATGATAAGTTTTAAAGAGCCTTCGGCTGCATCAAATTCAAACCCGTAATCTTCAAGTTCCTTGATACTGGATACGATCTGGTGCCCGGTGACACCGTTTTTACCTATATCTACTCCCAGCTCCCTGGCCTTATATTCGATATTGCTTTTACCGGACTGCTCTGAAACAATAACTCGGCGTTTGTTTCCCACAAGTTCAGGTGAAATATGTTCATAGGCCCTGGGATTTTTCATAATCGCGCTCACATGAACCCCGCCTTTATGTGCAAATGCGCTTTTGCCGACAAAGGGTCTTGAATTGACAGGCGGTACATTGGCAGTTTCGGAAATAAACCGGGAAAGATTCAATATTTTTTTAAGATTTTCCCGGCTCATGCAATCCCGATTCATTTTAAGCGCCAGAATAGGGATAATGGCTGTCAGGTCTGCATTACCGCACCGCTCGCCATATCCATTGACGGTTCCTTGAACCATGGTTGCGCCTGCATGAACCGCTGTCGCGGAATTGGCCACGGCCATGGCACAGTCATTATGGGTGTGTATGCCAAAGATAAGGCCGGGTGTTCCTTTGAAATGTTCAATTGCCTTTCTAGTGATGCTCTCAATCTCACAGGGCAGGGACCCGCCATTGGTATCGCAGAGAACCAGGCATTTTGTCCCGCCCTCAACAGCGGCTTCAAGGGTATTCAGGGCATAGTCTGGATTGGCTTTGTACCCGTCAAAGAAATGCTCTGCATCATAGAAAACTTCCCGGTTATGGGTTATAAGGTAAGCCACGCTCTCTTTAATCATGGCAAGATTCTCTGCCTTTGTATTCTCCATGATGGATTCAACATGGAGATCCCAGGATTTTCCAAAGATGGTTATCACAGGCGCCTGGCTGTTTATTAATGCAGTAAGGTTGGCATCTTCTTCACAGGTTTTTCCCTGACGTCGGGTGGATCCAAACGCGGCTACTTTGGCGTTTTTGAATTCCATATTTTTTGCCATTTCGAAAAAATGCTGGGCCCCTGGGTTTGATCCTGGCCAACCGCCTTCAATATAGTGGATGCCCGCGTCATCTAATCGTTTTGCTATTTTTACCTTATCTTCAGGAGAGAAGAAGATGTTTTCTCCCTGCATGCCATCCCTTAGCGTGGTGTCGTATAAAAGTACTTTTTCCATTATTTATCCTGTTTGTTGGGTTCAGCGTGTTAACCAGTTTATTTTTTACCGTTTTCTCTTGCCAGGGCAATGGAACCTGTGGATGCGATTTCAATTATCCCCATGGGTTTTAATAAAGAGATGATTGCATCGTGTTTTTCATTGTCTCCGGATACTTCTATTGTGTAGTGGGAAATCCCCACATCAACAATCTTGCATCTAAAAATATCAACAATTCTTAATATATCGGCCTTTTTTTCAGGCTGTGCATTGACTTTGATTAATGCCAGCTGCCGTTGAACATATCGTTTATCTGTCAGGTCATTGACTGTAATGACATTGATCAGCTTATGAAGCTGTTTTTTTATCTGGTCAATGATCTGGGGCTCACACTTGGTCACCATGGTGATTCTTGATACATCAGGCTCGGCCGTGCTTGCCACACTCAAGCTGTCAATGTTAAACCCCCGGCCTGAAAAAAGGCCTGCAATCCTTGAAAGAACCCCTGGTTCATCATCTACAAGGATAGAAAGTAAGTAGCTGTTTGTTTCCATATAAAATATCCTTTACAAATTTAAAATTAAACCAGAAGCATTT
>JAHJDU010000163.1 GCA_018812385.1 Pseudomonadota bacterium | reverse complement strand
CCGGCAAATTCTTTTATCCTGCCCTTTGCTATGACATGATTTTTTAAAGGAATGGCTATATCCCCGGATTCTTTGGTGGCAAACATTGTATCCACAAAAACATCATCTGCATTTTCAATCACAGTATTGGGAAACTCCTGCATATCCGGTCGAAATGAACCGATTGAAATAAATGTTTTCCCAAAAATATTATCAGGACTTGCTTCAAACAAAGGAGTTTTACTTGTTGTTGCAGCAATAATCACTTTGGAATTTGCAACCAATTGGTTTGGAGTTTTGGCTGCCACATATTCAAGGTCAACAAATTCTTGTTTCAGGGTATTGATCATACCCATTACAGCCTCGTGACTCAAATCATAGATATAAAGGGATTTTATATTGCGGTTAAACAGAAGATAACGTGCCTGGGAAAGCCCTTGCACTCCAGCACCCAGGATGCCGGCCGTGTCTATGGAATCAGCAGTCAGAAGTTTAACCCCCAATCCTCCCACGGCACCTGTTCTCTGGGCTGTTATTGCCGCACCATCCATGATGGCCAATGGTTGTCCTGAAACATTATCAGAAAGGACCATCACCCCGTTCACTGCCGGCTGCCCATGTTGCCGGGCTTCCGGAAAAACTGAAACTAATTTTGTGGCAAAAAATTTTTCTGAAAAACATGGCATTAATAATAAAGTATTCTGATTGTCTGCCACATGCATTCTGTCCGGCATATTATAATTTTGACTCAATACCAGTTGGTAAGCCTTTTCAACGGCTGTTTGAATCACTTCCTGATCTATTTTTCCAATTGCATATTTATTTAAAAATAGCATGATTACCCCTAAGTTTAATAAGTTTTTTATATCCACATACCACAGACCCGATAAAATCTGCAATTAAAACCCAAAAAATCATCTTTCACTTTATCTGCTATATATGATAGAAAACAAAATTTAATGGTAATCAACAAAGGGGATATTTGTGTCTAAAAACGAAAGCGTATTATGTATTAAAAGGGATCTTTTACCAGCATCATGGGTATGCAAAAAAAGTATTGTTCCATTTGAATTAGATGACTTTATTGAAAAGTGCTGTAGCGCTGGGTTTGAATTTATTGTTCGTTCAGATGCAGAAAAAGATGTTTCATATAAGCAGATCATACCCTATATCGTTCTTCAAACTAAGGACTTAAAAAAAACAGCCATATATAATCGGCAGGGAAGTGAACAAAGGCTTCATGACCTTTGGTCCATCGGGATAGGCGGTCATATCAACCCCATTGACATGGAAACACAAACCACCTCTTTTTTGCAGATTCTGACTGTTGGAATGGAACGGGAACTTAAAGAAGAACTTTATCAAAGGCCTGAAAAAGATCTTCCCTTTTTTGTCGGCGTGATCAGCGAGGATGTCACGGATGTCGGCAAGGTTCACCTGGGTGCTGTTTTCAGAATATTGACAAGTACTCCGGAAAAATTTCTGCCAGGTAGCGAGCTGTTTCAATTCACATGGGAAAAAACAAGGAACCTTGAACAATTAAATTTGGAATTATGGTCAAAACTGGCTTTAAAACTCATATCAGGTTGATAGGAGTTTAATCCTTTAAGATTTGTCTTGAAAGGATTGGACCTGATATACCAAAACATTAAGGTCGCAGGATTTCCATTCGTCCCTGGGTAATCCAGCTTTAGAACAAAGATGAGTTAAAAATATTTCAGGATCTTTTAGCTGTTCCCATACCTGGGGCAAAAAGGTTGCGCTTTTATATTGTTTTTTAATCATCACACCATCAATATCAGGCCTAAGCTTTGCAACTAAATCTTTGGCATCTGTATAATCCAGCTTTTCCGGAGGAGTTAAAATACTGATCTCAATGTGTGTATCCTTTAACTCTTCATAGGAAAGCGGGCTGAATCTTGAGTCATTAAATGCAGCTTGCTTTGCATTATCCATAACCCCTTGTAAAATTGTTTTGGTCGGATCAATATTGCCTATGCATCCTCGAAGATTCCCTTTTTTGTGCAGGGTGACAAAAGTTCCGCGCTTTTCTTTCAAAACCAGAGATGAAACTTTGGTCTTCAAAGACCCGGGCACGTCACTTTTTTTTCCAAATTTACCCAGGATATTTTCCCTGGCTATTTTAAAAGTAAGGTGCCGTCTTCTTTGGATACTTTTTCTGTCATTTACTTTTGTCCATAACCCCTCACAAAATGAATGGATTTATCCTTTCTTTTGTTTAAAATAAAGATCCACCAGCTCTTGTGCAAGCCCGACATAAGTTTCAGGAGTTAATAGTTTCATTCGTTCCTTAAAATCCAAGGGCACTTTTTCAAGGGAATCAACAAATTTTATCAGATCATTTTTCGTGATTTTCCGGCCCCGGGTAAGTTCTTTCAGCCTTTCATAGGGATTTTCTTCGCCAAAGATCCTCATGGCAGTCTGAAAGGGTTCAGCAAGAAGCTCCTGGTTATTATCAAGATCTTTTTGTATGGTTTTATCATTCAGATCTACCTTGGATAATCCCTTTAAGGCATTTTTAACACCAATGGCAAAAAATCCGAAAACAGATCCCAAACTTCTCAAAACCGTGCTGTCACTCAAATCTCTTTGAAACCGTGACTTTTGCAATTTAACACACAAATGCTCCATCATTGATATGGCAATACCCATGTTTCCTTCACTGTTTTCAAAATCAATGGGATTTACCTTATGGGGCATGGTGGATGAACCCGTCTCTCCTTCTTTAACGCGTTGCGTAAAATATCCAAGACTGATGTATCCCCACATATCCCGATCCAGATCAATAATCGTTGCCCCTGCCCTGATCATGGCATGCAGGACAAAAGCAATGGAATGATTTGGATTTACCTGGGTGGTAAAAAAGATGGGTGCAAGATTTAAATGGGTGGTAATAAATCGTTGTGATGCTTCCATCCAGTTAATCTCAGGATATACAAAATAATGGGCATTATAATTTCCAGTTGCCCCATTTATTTTTGCCTGGACTTTAGTTTGTTCAATAATATCTGCTTCCTGTAAAAGCCGCCAGGCAAAATTTATAAATTCTTTGCCAACCGTTGTTGGTGATGCAGGCTGGCCATGGGTCCGGGACATCATTGGAAATGACTTATATTGTATTGCCTTTTGCTCAAGATCAAAGATGAGCTGTCTCAATAATTCAACAACAATTTCTTTGCCTTTTTTCAACATCAGGGCATAGGACGTATTATTGATGTCATCCGAGGTACAGGCAAAGTGAACCCATTCTTTCATATGGGAAAGCCCTAGAAGATCAAGTTTGTTTTTTATAAAATATTCTACTGCTTTTACATCATGATTTGTCTGTTTTTCAATTTCCTTAACCTTGAGGGCATCTTCCTGGTCAAATGTCTGTGCTATATTGTCAAGCATTTCAGTGTTTAAATCTTCAAAGGATTCAAGCTTTAAATCAATTAATATAAATTTAAGCCATTCAATTTCAACAAACACCCTGTGTTTTATTAAGCCATACTCAGAAAAAATATCAGCAAACTCTTTTGTTAATCTGGCATATCTTCCATCCAAAGCTGTCAAAGCATTTATCATAGGTTTTTTTTCTCCATTGCAAAGCTAAATATTTAAAATCATTTGACTTTTATTATCAATTTATTTAAGTTTTCTCATAGTATTACGTAATGCTTAAAATAACAGACAATTTAAAAATTAACAATCCAAAACAAAACATAGCTCCATGGCCAGTTCAAATAATAGTAATAGCCTGGCAGGAGAATCAAATTGAAATAATTATTGTTATAAGCGGTAATAATATCATGCAACCATTTTTTTATTTTATAACAATATATTAAATATGATTAAATATCCTTAGTAGTTACTTGACAAATACATTGGGAATAAAGTACTTTACCAGACAATTTTTAATAACCATTAACTGAACAGCCAAGTTTTAGTTGCAGGAGTAAAATTTATGGCGTTAACCAAAACAATTATTGCTGAAAGAATTCAAGAAAAACTTCATTTATCCAGAACAACCACTTATGAAATCATGGAAGAATTCCTTGAAATCATGAAGGAAACCATTGAAAACGGGGAAGATATCATGATTAGCGGGTTTGGAAAATTTTGTGTAAACGACAAAAAAGCCAGGAAAGGCCGAAACCCTGCAACAAATGAAGAAATGACATTGCCGGCCAGAAAAGTTGTAACCTTTAAATGCTCTGGAAAATTAAGAGACCTGATCAATTCTTAAGACTGATTTCCTTTAAAGATGCATTTTTCAGAACAATTTATCACAATCATCATTCTTGTGACCCTGACAGGCAGTTACCTTATTGGTACTATTGCAGATTTTCTAAATCTTAAAAATCTAGACCAGCCCCTTCCAGCAGAATTTAAAGACCATTACGACAAAAAAAAATATAGCGATTCTCAGAATTACCTGAAGACAAATACAAAGTTTGGATTTATCACATCAAGTATTGATCTAACCATCATTCTTTTGTTCTGGTTTTCAGGTGGTTTCCAAATCATTGATTCCTTTGTAAGGTCATTTAATTTTGGTTCCATTGTTTCAGGACTTTTTTTTACAGGTATTCTTTTATTTTTAAAACTTCTGATATCCCTGCCCTTCACCCTGTATACCACTTTTGTGATTGAAGAAAAATTTGGATTCAATAAAACCACTCCCAGACTTTTTCTTGCCGACCTTATTAAATCTATTGTTCTTTCAGTAATCCTGGGAGGAATACTCTTATCATTAATTCTCGGCTTCCTGGAATTTGGCGGCCAATTGGCATGGGTCATGTGCTGGATGGCAAGTACCCTTTTCCTTCTTGTTGTTCAATATATTGTTCCCACCTGGATTATGCCCTTATTCAATAAATTCACCCCCCTGGAAGATGGCCCTTTAAAAGAAGCCATTATCAGCTATGCTAAATCAATTGATTTTTCCCTTTCCAATATTTTTGTCATGGATGGATCAAAAAGGAGCAGCAAATCCAATGCTTTTTTTACAGGCTTTGGAAAAAACAAGCGAATTGTTTTATTTGATACCCTTATTAAGGAACAGTCAATTGAAGAATTGGTATCCGTTCTTGCCCATGAAATGGGCCATTTTAAAAAGAAACATATTATTAAAAGAATGGTTTTAGGTATTTTCCAAATGGGGTTTATTTTTTATCTTATTTCCATATTTATTTCCCATGAAGGATTGTTTCATGCTTTTTTTATGAAAGACATTTCCATTTATGCAGGCTTGATTTTTTTTGGCATGCTTTACTCGCCTATAGACCTGTTTATATCCATTCTTTTTCAAATCTCATCAAGAAAAGATGAATACGAGGCTGATAATTTTGCTGCAAAAACTGTTAAAGACAGCAGGCCTTTAATTAATGCCTTAAAAAAACTGTCAGCTCATAATCTTTCAAATTTAACCCCCCACCCTTTTTACGTATTTTTAAATTATTCCCATCCCCCCGTCCTTTTAAGAATCAACACATTAAAATCCCTGTGATCATTCATCCATAAACCCGTTGATAGCATCCCAGAGCTGGGTGCTGATTCTGATTTCCTCGAACAAAAGCTCATGAAATGCGCCTTTAATGGAAAGAAAGGTGCAATTGGGTAATTTTTCGCTGAATTTTTCCTGGGCTTTTGAGGATACAATAGAATCTTTTTGGGCACTGATCATCAAAATTGGGGTGGTAATCCTGCTAATTATGGCATCTTGTTTTAAAATTTTAATGGATTCAAAGGCTGCATTGAGCCAGCCCCATGTGACACCGCCAATGGCAAGATCAGGGTTATTTGCAATCTCATTATGTAAAATCCAAAATGCT
>JAHJDU010000162.1 GCA_018812385.1 Pseudomonadota bacterium | reverse complement strand
GTCCGGCGGTATGTCAGGGAAACGAAGCTGAAATTTGGAATAAATTGACAGCAAGTTTTTATACCCTTAAAATGACATCTGCATTTAATTCTGATATGAAAGTTAAATTTTTAGCAATAGCAAAATTAATTGTGGCTTTTCGAGATGGTAGAACACTCGTGAGGATAGATGGCGTCATTGACGATTTGTCAAAATCACAAATTTACAGAACCTTACTTTTCCCAGTCCTCAGTGTAATTCAGAACCCGATGGCGTTGCTTTGTATTCAAAGTTATTTGTTTCATATTTCTTATTTTCACGGATAAAAAAATTAGAAATTGGGTGACACATGTGTCTATAACGAAACGCCCGAACTCATTATGAATTGGGCGTTTATATTTTCTTCCAGTCATTACTGCAATCAAGTTGAATGGGTGCTTGATTCATTGGGTTATGCCTTTTCCCATATATATATGAATTTAATTTGTGAAAATTTATTTGTTTTGTACCACAATATATATTGGTACGTTGAAAGGAATAGATATCGTGAGTGTGTGGGAGCCTTTCAATCGACCTCACACGCACTCACGATTCTATCCTTTGGTATTTTCAATATTTGCATTATCGTAGCTCAAAATACCATTGAATGAAAGGAGGGGTTCCCCCTAAAAAGAATCATCCGAACTAAATCGGTGATATAGTTTAGGATCAATCTGCAATAAAGCAGTTGAACAATTTACGGAGGGGGAACCCCATGAAAAAACAAAACATTTATCGGAATCAAAGTCAAGAAATTCTTAGTCTTTTTGAGTCTGCAGGGGAAAGGAACAAAGCTATGTGCATTCCAATGGATTATGCAAAAAAAGATCATGTTGTTATGTTTTGCAATGGCAACGGTGATATCCTACGAAAACCTTTTTCAGTCAAGAATTCATTGGAAGGCAAAAATTATCTGGTGGATCAGGTTAAAAAATCTTGCCAGCATCGTGGCATTAAACTTCAGCATGTCTTTTTCGGAGGTGAAGACTGCGGCTCTTATGCTGATAATTTTATTTCAGCTTTACGTTCAGACAGTTGGGTGGTTGCCGGAGTAAACGCCTGTGATGCAAAGAAGCATCGTGACAACAAACAGGCAAGCACGGATATCCTGGATTTACTGGGGATCTGTAAAATGCTTCTTAGCTGCAAAGGAAACTGCTCTCCTGCTCAAACCGGTATCTATTGGAATTTACGAATGCTTGTCCGGCAAAGACGAAAACTGGTTCAAATGGCAACCGGGGTTAAACGTAGAATTCACTTCCTTGTTGATCAGATTTTCCCTGGATTTTTGGACGAGAAAAAAAGCGGGATTTTTCCGTTCTCAAAGGGTTCATTAGCGTTGATGGGCAATCGGTTTAGTGTACACCAAATCCGTCAACGTAGCCGCTCAACACTATCGAGGCTTCTCGCCCGAAATTTAGTCCATCATGCTGATCACTGTGCGGAACACCTCCAGAAATATACGTCCCAGGTTCTCCAACCTCCGGCAAAATATATTGCAACCTTGCAGCTTGCTTTGCAACAACAGGTCAAGCTTTATATATGCCTTCAGGAGAATATACAGCAGTTGGAAAAAGAAATTGCTGAACATTTAGCCCAGACTCCTGGTGCTTTTTTGACCAGTATACGGGGGATAGGAATCGTTTTGGCTGCTGGTGTTTGTGCTGAGATTGGTGATCCTGATAAACAGAAATCTTTAAGCCAAATAGTTTCATATGCCGGTATTGTTCCAAGGATTAAACAAACTGGTGGGGTCCAGGGCAAAACGCAAGTGAAAAAAGTTGGAAAACGCTGCAATCGTATCCTGAAAGACTATGTTGTAAGATCGGGTTACCATATAGGGATAAATGGACCTGAAGAGTTAAAGCTGGATCACAAGCGACGAGGTGCACAAGGACAGCATGCAGATTTTGGTATGAGCAGACGATACCTTCGGATGGCAATGTGCTTGATGCGAACGTCTCAAACGTATCTTCCTAAAAACCTGCGAGATACCAGAATCCCTATGGAGGAAAGGGCTCAATATTATGTATTAACCTGGTCCACGCTCCGTGACAAATGGAAAAAAAAAGGCGCATTAGAGTTTGCATTTGATAAAGATAGGCTATTAGGTCAGTGGCGCAACGTTGTACAGGATCTTTATGGAATAGAGCTGGAATTATAAAATAGGCGCAGGTCTGGATTTTTCTTTATGATTTGATATTTCAAAATTTATGCGGACAGGATGGCTATTTATATATTGTCGCATTCCTTCGGATAAATGACGGCTTACTATAAAATGTTACCATGTCCGCTCCAATATTAAAATATGGCTCAAAGGTGCTCTGATCCTTGAGTTTTTATTAAGAGATCTTGTTATACCAATATGCCAAAATTGGACATAAGGGACATGGGATTCCACCAGCAAAGCAAAATTTTGAGGATCTATGATTAAAAAAATCTAGCCGGTTTCATGCATGTTAAAAAAAACCGACACAAATCGGAGAGGTGTAGTATGGCCTAAAAACAAAATGAAAAAAAGGGGTTGATTTCCTTCTGGTACTTTATCAACTTGAATGTGAAAGCACGGCCATCAAAACTGCCAAGGGCTTATAAAGTTTAATTGAAAATTAAAAACTGAAAAAACGTCACATGCTATATATGGGGTTGCCTAAAACTTTACCGAACTGAGCACTACCAATGAAACTAAACGCTGTCGAATTCTGAATCATCCTGACCAAGTATAGGCAAAGTCAACAGGCTTACCCCACCTAAAAAAAGCTTGGTCTCAGAGTAAAAAAGTAATTTTTATGATGTATTGTAAATTATATTCACGTCGCTGAAGTATTTAATATAATTATTTTTAATTGCCTTCG
>JAHJDU010000018.1 GCA_018812385.1 Pseudomonadota bacterium | reverse complement strand
CAATTGCTCAATGGGGAACCCCCGGTACCTTAAAATCCCTTTTTCTCCATCCATATAGGTAATAGCACTTCTGCAGGTTCCCGTATTTCCGAATCCGGGATCAAATGTAATGTATCCTGTTTCCTGGCGCAGACTTCTGATATCAATTGCCTTCTCCCCTTCTGAACCTTCTATCACTGGAAGTAGATGCTCTTTTCCGTTAATCACAAGTTTGGCAACTTCAAACATTAAAATCTCCTTTGCCTTATGCTAATGCATTACATTAAATTTTGTACGTCTATCTTGTCTCGCCTGGAACAGTATAGGTTTTACATGACCCGCCGGAACACTCTCTTTCCTGGGTCTGAACCCCCTTAGCTTGTCCGGCTGACGAACTTGCCATGGCAAAATTGGTTTTAGAAACAACTCTTTCATATTCATCTGATTTGCATTTGGGGCAAGTAACTATATCATTATCATTTGAACCCATTACAATGACTTCAAAGAATTCTTCACATTTTGAACATTTAAATTCATATATTGGCATTATAACTCCTTTATCCTGATTTGAAAAAATTTTAAATTAACTATATTTGACTATTTGTCAAGATGATGCCTGTTCAAGAAGTTCTTTGGCATGGGTCAGAGTTACATTAGTAATATGAGTCCCGCCAATCATCCGGGCAATTTCTTCAATTCTCGCATTCTCTTCTGCCAATGGAACAATGGTCGTAAAGGTTCGTCCATCAATCACCTTTTTGGATATCCTGAATTGGTTTTCAGCATATTTTGCAATCTGAGCCAGATGGGTAATACAGATCACTTGATGCTTTTGTGATAATTGTTTTAATTTAATACCGACTTTTTCAGATGCTGCTCCCCCGATCCCGGCATCCACCTCATCAAAAATCAATGTTTCAAGAGATTTGGTTGTTGATAGAACCGCTTTTAATGCCAGAACAATTCTTGACAGCTCACCGCCTGAAGCAATTTTCACCAGAGGCTTTAATGCCTCACCAGGATTTGGGCTGAGAAGAAAGCTCACCCTATCCATTCCTTCCGGCCATATTTTTTCAAGATCTGCTGTGGCAATATCTTCTGGGTCATTTGTGATCTGGATAGAAAAGGCAACCTCAAATTTTGCTTTCCCCATTTCAAGGGCATCCAATTCATTTCTGGCAAGTTTAGATAAATTTTCCCCTGCTGTTTTTCTTAATATTGATAATTTTTTTGCTTTCTGGTCGATTTCTTTTAAAAACCCGTGAACATCCTTTTCAAAGATTTTTATCTGTGTTTCAATCTGTGTGGTTTGAGAAAGCCTTGTTTGCATGGCTTCATACTCATCAAACAATGCATCAAGGCTCCCGCCATATTTTCTTTTCAACTTTGAAATCAAGTGCAATCTTTGATCCGTCATTTCAAGGGAAGCTGGATCAAGATCAATACAAGAAGAAAAATCCCTTAATTCACCGGCAATATCCTGTAAATCAAACACAATGGAAGAAAGTTGCCCGGCAATTTTTCCCAGACGTTCATCAGCCGCACTTACTTTTTCCATATCATTTCTTAAAAAAGATAATCTTTCAGACAGAGAGCCTTCCCTGTCATGGATTTCATGGATGGAACGATTGACAGCTTCAAATATTTTTGATGCATTTAAAAGAATCTCGCGCTTTTTTTCAAGTTCTTCATCTTCATTGAGCAAAATGACAGCATCACTGATTTCATTTATCTGAAACTCCAAAAAATCCTGTTCTTTTTTTTTTGTATCCAGACTGTTTTGGAGTTCTCTTATCTTTCTCTTCAAAGGGATAATGGTCTGGTACAATTTTCTTACTTCATTTTTCAGATCTATTGTCCCTGCAAAATCATCAAGAATATCCAGGTGATTTTCCTCTTTTAATAGCCCCTGGTGAGCATGCTGGCTTGAGATACCGGCAAGATTGGAGGTCACCTGTTTTAAAAGGTCCAGAGTTGACTGCCTTGAGTTGATAAATACACGGCTTGTACCCGAAGATGAGATAATCCTTCTGACAATCAGGCCATCAGAACCGTCAATGCCCTGATCTTTTAAAATCATTGCAGCCCTTGACTGTGCATCAATGTCAAAAAAGGCTTCCAGTTCTGCCGCATCACGGCCTGCTCTTACCAGGTCAGCCGATGCCCTAGAACCTAGCAAAAGGTTAACTGCTTCAATAATAATTGACTTTCCAGCACCCGTCTCCCCCGTTAATACGGAAAATCCATCCTCAAATGAAATCCGGATATCATCAATAATTGCAAAATTTTTTATGGTCAGCTGGCTGAGCATAAAGCCTCCTTATCCCGGATTTTATTTTTGGAAAGATATCTTCAGTCTTTTTGGTCATTTGGAGGGACAACTTTGGTCACATTTTTTTTGACGGTTTCATTGACTATGGCATAAATATCTTTAAATGATTCATGAATATTTGAAGGTGATAGTCTTCCCATCTCAATGAATTTTACAATAATCTCTTTTGTGGCTCTTAATATTTGTTCATCAATTGATTTCATAAAGACCTAAATACCAAACCTATTGATCAAGGTCAAGAATTTGGATTATTTTGTATGGCCATGATTTTGTATTGCCATGAAAAATATAATGGTTATACTTGCACACAATATTTAATTGATTTGAAAGGTCTTAATAAGGTTCATGGAAAATTCCCCCAATATACCAGATATACCAGATACACCAGACACATCTGATAAATTAGATAAACTGGATAAAGAAAAAAAACAAGACAGCATGATAGACATAATATCCTGCAATGGGAAAAATATATTTTTGATCGGTACTGCCCATGTCTCAAGACAGAGCGCCCAACTTGTGGAAGATACTATTCTTGAACAAATTCCGGACACTGTATGTGTTGAATTGTGTGCAACAAGGCTTGCATCACTCAGGGATGCGGACAGATGGCGCAACATGGATATTGTCAAAGTTATTAAAGAAAAAAAGGCATTGCTGTTATTCATGAACCTTCTTTTGGCCTCTTTCCAGAAAAAAATAGCTGATAAATTTGATATCAAACCAGGCCAGGAAATGATCAATGCCATCAAGGCTGCAGAAAAAATCAATGCTCGTATCATTCCGGCCGACCGTGAAATCCAGATCACACTTTCACGGGTCTGGAGAGGAATGGGGCTTTGGGAAAAATTAAAGCTCATGTTTTCCCTTGTATTCTCTTTTGGTGCCTCAGATGATATCAATGAAGAAGACATTGAAAAGATGAAGCAGGAAGATATCCTTCAAACACTTTTAGCTGACGTAAAAAAGACACATCCCATTATTGAAAAATCCCTGATCAATGAAAGGGACCAATACCTGGCTGAAAAAATCAGGTCTGCACCAGGTGAAAAAATCGTGGCTGTTGTGGGTGCTGCCCATGCTCCAGGGATTAAAAAATATCTTGCAGGCAATGAAAAAATAAACCTTGATGAACTAAATATTATCCCCCCTGCCGGCAAGGCTGGAAAAATTTTAAAATGGGCTATTCCGGCAGCCATTATCCTGTTGTTTGCAGCAGGATTTTTAATGGAAGGAAAAAATGCAGGAGCAGATATGATCTGGATCTGGATTGCTGCCAATGGTATTTTCGCAGGGATTGGCGCCACTCTTGCCCTGGCTCACCCTCTTACCATTATCTCTGCAATTATTGCCGCCCCTTTAACCTCTTTAAACCCCATGATTGCTGCGGGCTGGGTATCAGGACTTGTGGAAGCCTTTTCCAGAAAACCCAAAGTAAAAGATTTTGAAGCAATCCCTGCAGACATCGTATCCATAAAAGGCTTTTGGCGCAATAATGTAACCCGGATTCTTCTGGTGGTTATTTTCACTAACCTGGGATCGGCCATTGGAACCTGGACAGCCGTACCCCTGATGTTTAAACTGCTTAATTAGTGTTTGAACGAAAACTCACCCATCTGCTGCGTTGCTGCAAAATTCTGAAATCCTCATGTACTACAGTACACTCCGGTTTCAGAATTTCTTGCGCCTTGCATATGGGCAACTTTTCGCCCAAACACGGGTTTTCGGTCAGGTACTAATTAACTGACTTTAAGAAAAATCATTTTGATTTTTTGTTCTGAGAATCAGCAAATTTCTGAATACATTGGGGGTAAAGCTCCCACTCTTTTTCAAGGCCTTTTTTCTTTATATCATCAAGAGTGTCATTATCTTCAATTTCAAATGCTTTCTGCCCGATAATAGGACCTGTATCTTCCCCGTAATCAATATAATGAACCGTGCACCCGCCAATTTTACAGCCGTAACGAAATGTGTCTCCATATCCGTCCGTGCCGGGAAATGAAGGCAGAAGTGCAGGATGAATATTCATGATTTTATACATGCCTGGTTCAGTGTTGATCCTGTCAATAAAATAGGGCGTAAGAACCCGCATAAATCCTGCCAGGACAAGAAGATCCATATCATAGGCAAGCATTATATCCAAAAGTTTTCTTTCTGCAATGGCCCGGGTTTTTAAAAAAAAGGCAACCTTATCTTTTGTTGCATCGCTTGCTACCAGCTGTTGCTTTGACAAGATTTCCTCTAAATTAAAATCCTTTGGAAGATCTGCATCATTTATTCCTTTTTTGCAGGACCTGATGATGTCGGCATAATCCACCACAAAGGTGTCAATATCTGCCTTTTGGGCGCGTTCCAATCCTTTTACACCTGGGTTGTCAGAACCTGTAAAAAGAATATTGGCATCAATTAAATTGCTCTGGCATGCATCAATAATAGCCTGAAGGTTTGTCCCACCGCCTGATATCAAAGTACCTACATTGATTTTCTTTGCCATGTTCTCATCCTTATTTACAGATTTTCATATAGATTCTGCTAAATATTTTATTTTAAAAGCCGGCAAGAATGCAAGCATTTAAAATTCCTATTGATTACCATATCCGTTCTGTTCACCACAATCAGGACATTCCCAGGTAATCCCGTTGCAGGTCATGCCCCAGAGATTCTCATACATGCATTCCTGGCACATGGAAAACCCGCACCTGCAATTCCAGCAGAACATAAAGGTTTGCCCGCAGCAATGACATTGTTTTGAGTTTTTCCCACGTCTTTTTTCTTTTCTGGTTTTGGTTTTTTGTTCCATATAAAGAATATATACTTCTCCTTTAATTAAAAAGATAGTATATATCCTGGGATGGAATAATTATTCAATATTACAAAAAAGGGCTTTAATATGGTAGATTCCAAAAAAATATTCCTCATAGACGGCAGTGCTTTTCTTTATCGTGCGTTTCATGCCATCAGAAGTCTTTCCACATCAAAAGGCCATCCAACAAATGCCACCTTTGGTTTTACCAGAATTCTGTTAAAATTATTAAAGGACAACTCTCCTGAATATGCTGTTGTCCTTTTTGATGTTAAAGGCCCCACCTTCAGGCATAAACTCTATGATCAATACAAGGCCAACCGCCCGCCCATGCCTGAAGAACTGGCAGCTCAGATTCCTGATATCAAACGGATCATCAAGGCATTGAATATTCCCATTGTTGAAAAACTGGGTTTTGAGGCTGATGATCTTGTGGGAACCTATTCAAAACTTGCACAGGAACAAGGGTTTGAAGTGGTCATGGTAACGGGGGACAAAGATTTTATCCAGCTTGTTACTGAAAAATGCACCCTGTGGGACCCCATGAAAGACACAATAACAGATGTGAACAAAATAAAAATAGATATGGGAATAGAACCCAGGCAATTTATCGATGTTCTCGGGCTTGCCGGAGACACGTCAGACAATATCCCCGGTGTCCAGGGAGTCGGACCCAAAACTGCCATAAAGCTTATTGCCAGGTTTGGTTCCATTGACAATATATATGAAAACCTTGACAGTCTTAAAGCCAATAAAAAATTATATGAAAATATTTCCTCCAGCAAAGATATTGTATTATTAAGCCGGGATCTGGCAACTATTAATATGTCTGTTCCTGTACAAAAGCCCATCGAAGATTTCAAGCTTCAAGCCTTTGACAGGAAAAAAGCATTTGAATTATTCCAGGAATTTGAATTCAAAACCCTTGCCGCAGAATTTGCACAAAAAGCAGACAAGACAAAAAAAATATACAAGCTCATCACCACAACCAGAGAGCTTGAAAAACTGGCCAATGTACTTGAAAACAAACAGATTTTTGCCATTGATACGGAAACAACCTCCAAACACCCCACCAAGGCAAACCTGGTGGGCATCTCTTTTTCTTTCAGGGAGAACCAGGGGTTTTACATCCCCATTAGCCACACTTGTTCCGATGAATGTGAACAGCCTACAAAAGAAGAGATCTTAAGAATTTTCAAACCAGTCCTTGAAAACCCGGATATTAAAAAGGTCGGGCAAAACATCAAGTATGACTATATTGTCCTGTCAAGATTCGGCATAACCATGGAGGGAATTGCCTTTGATACCATGATTGCATCTTATTTGCTCAATCCGTCTGTAAGGGGCCACAGCCTTGATAAAATTGCCATGGATCTGTTTGGCTATAAAACAATTTCCTATACAGATGTAACGGGTAAAGGAAAAGACCAGATTGGTTTTCAGGACGTCCCCATATCCCAGGCTGTGGATTATGCCTGTGAAGATGCCGACATTACTTTTATGGCCTATCAGGAGTTTAAAAAACGACTAAAGGATCAGGGATTTTCCAACCTGATGGAAACTATTGAGGTCCCGCTTATCAGGGTTTTGGCAGACATGGAAATTCAAGGGATCAAAGTGGACAGAAATGCCTTAAAACAACTTTCCAATACCTTTGACATAGAACTGAAAACCCTTGAAAAAGAAATCTATTCCCTTGCCGGTGAAGAATTTAATATTAATTCGTCCCAGCAACTGGGGGTTATCCTGTTTGAAAAATTACAACTGAAAACCGCAAAAAAGACAAAAAAGAAAACCAATTAT
>JAHJDU010000161.1 GCA_018812385.1 Pseudomonadota bacterium | reverse complement strand
TTGTTTTCCCAATCTATTAGCTCATCTATTTTCTTATCATGTGTTATTTTCGACTGTGTGTATTCAATAAATTTTTTTTGGATATCACGTTTTCTCGACAGATCAATGTGCAGATAAGCCATGGTGGACTCTACACTTTTGTGCCCAAGGCGATTTTGTATATCAGACACAGGATCGCCTGAGATCCGCATATTCAAGGCGCATGAGTGCCTGAAGCAATGGGCAGGACTCATTCCTCTGAGGCGCTTTGGCGGCAGCGCTTTTGCTAAATATTTCCTGCAAATTTTATTAATGCCGTGTCTTGTCAATTCTCTTTTTCGCTGGTTGATAAATAACCTATGGCCATATACAGGGATCGGATCAATACGGTAGTTTAAAATATAGTTTGTGATTAAAGAAGCTGTTTTCGGGCCAAGATTAATCAGCCGATACCGGTTCCCTTTGCCCAGGACTGCGATGGTTTCGTTTCGAGGATCAAAATAGTCAAGGTCGAGGGTTGCAATTTCACTGGCCCGGGCACCAGAGTCATAAAGGAGATGAAGGATGGTATAATCCCTCATCCCCTCTTTTTTCTTAAGATCCACTGTTTTAAAAACTTTCATGATCTCATCCGGATATAAAAACCCCATTATTTTTTTTTGAGCTCTTTTCTGCGGGATATTCAGGATGGTTTCTGCAATATGTTTTTTATCCGGATGCATGAACCGGATCATTTTTGCCAAAGATTTAATGACTGCAAGGCGGTTATTGCGGGTTTGAACCGTATTTTTCCTATGGGTCTCCAGGTGATGCAAAAAAGAGAGTATGGCTTCTGCTGATAGATGCTCTATTTTTAAAGACTTTATTTTGATTGAGTGAAAGTTGCCCAGGAAATATAAAAACAAAGAAAACGTTTGCCGGTACGTTTTAATGCTTTGTTCACTTGTGCCTTTTATCTGGGGCAAGTATTGATTAAAATACTCAAGCAAGCAACTTGATAGTCTCATATGGCCTCATGCATTGACATTGAAAAATCAAACATCTGGTGGCGATGTTCTGCATCCAGTACTTTCAGGTATTTTGTTGTGTATCTGTACTCGCTGTGTCCCATGTAAGTTGCCAGAACAGGTAGTGCATTTTGAGGAGATTTACCCTGCAGTTTTATTCGTTTTAGTGTATTAACAGCAAATGCGTGGCGCAGCGAGTGATGTGAAGGACCACAAAAATTAGTAGTCCCTATTACTTTTCGTGGCTGGTCAAGATTAATATATTTGATAACTTCTTTAAACCTTATAGCCGTGTAACTTTTTGATAATTTTGTTTGATCACTTTTTACCAGCAGTAAAGGATTATCCTCTTTATCAAGAAATAATTTACGAAGGTTCAGCAGGTTGTTTATTTCAGCAACCAGGGCTTTTGGTATAGGGATCAGCCGTTCTTTTTTAAATTTTGTTTTCTCAATATAGATCGTCCTTTCTTCAGGCATATAATTGGTTTTTAACAAATTAAGTGTCTCTGAGATTCTAAGCCCGCATCGGGCCATCAATAAAAAGGATATATAAGCGCTAAAATCACCTAAATAGGATTGTTCAGTTCTACGCATCAATTTAATTACGCCATTAATCAAAAGATCTGTTTCTTCTGGAGAAAATATAAAAGGAACAATCTGGTTTTTCGGTAATTGGGCAATTTCCAGTAATGGATTTTCCTGGATCAGATCTTTGCGGACAAGAAAGTTGAAAAACATTTTAACCATTCTAAAACCCATATTTTTGGATCGGTTTTGGTAATTAAGGCTGGATCTGAACTCAAGAAAAAACAGCGGCATAAAGGATGCCCAGGTTGATTTTTTTTCAATCACATATCGATCGAATATTTTAAGATAGTAAACTATCTCTCTTGTCGAATACCCCAACTGTAAACGATATTCGATAAAATCTTCCATTGGTTCAGTCAAAAAACTTTTAAAGTGTTTCATCAAGAATAATCTCCCGCATAAGATTAATATGGATGCTCAGATACCTGCGGGTTGAGTCGATGCTTGAATGGCCCATCATATCTTTGATTTCATAAATGGATGCGCCCGACTCTAAAAGATTTTGTGCATATGAATGACGTAACCAATAGGTAGTTGCCGAAAGATTGTTTTTTTGCATGCAGTCCCGGATATGATAGGTGACATCATTATTTATATTTACAGGTTTATAAGGCGGAACAAGCTGTAAAAAAAGAGCTCGGTATTCACTCTTCGGCCTTCCTCCAACGATATAAGCGGTGATTGCCTTTATGGTGTCATCTGGAAGCGGAAGATGCGCCGGGCTATAATTTTTCCTGGATCGAATAAAAATTTCTTTTTGTCTGAACGAGATATCATCCAGGGTTATCATGCTGACTTCCCTGGGACGCAGTCCCAGGTAGTAAACCAGGTGCATTGTCGCATAGGTGCGAATATCTTTTGGAACACAAAGGTCAAGACTGCCAAACAATTTTTCGACTTCTTTTGAACGTAAGAATTTTGGTGGTTTTGAACGTGCAAACTCTGGCGGACTTTTAACTAAAGGGGCGAGATCCTTTTTGATGTATCCATTCTGGTAAAGATATTTTAAAAATCCACGCAGATATGATCTATTAATCCTACATGTCGCCGTGGCATAATTTTTATTATAAAGCGCCAAAAAGTGATCGATCTGTTCGATTGATATTTTACAAAGAACAATATTTGATTTCTGTAAATACAGATTGAGGCTGGATAGTATTTTCCTCATATACTGAACGGAATGCATTCTTCGAACTTGAACGCTATAATAATCCAGGTATTGCTCGAATACTTCTGGTATCTTATTGGCAGTTTCTTTCATGATTTCTCCCAAAAGATTGCATGACAAGGTGATGGATAGTTGCCGGGTCATGCTGCTCCATCTGTTTTTGATTGTTAAGCGCCGCTGGTGACGGTAAAGCAGTCTTGTCAGGAAGAGACAATACTTGGAAAAGACTACCATCAAATGCTATCAGATCCTTATCAATCAAGACATTTCTGGCAAGGATGTATTCATCAACACAAATTCTGAGCAGGGTGCAGATTTTATCATAGCTGTAATATGATAATCCATGGCGATCAGACACTATAACCAGAAACAGATACAACAAGAGTTGGTGGTGATCAAGGCTTGCCCAAAAACCTTCCCGTAGAAAACGGTGCTCGATAAAAGCAAAGCTGCCTGTAATTTTTCTGATGCGACAAGATTCGATTGGGTTCTTTTCAATAGACGTACGAAGACCGCATTTAGACCTTGAACCTAAACTTTTGACCCCATTACGTTTCATTTTCATGGCATTGCCTCCTTGAAATTATCAGTAAAGGCAATTTAACCTGTTTTTCAGGGAGGGTCAGTCCCTGTTTGGTGTTGGAAATAGCTTTTTTTAGATTTTTTTGTTTCGGGGCGGGGTCCAAAGCCTA
>JAHJDU010000160.1 GCA_018812385.1 Pseudomonadota bacterium | reverse complement strand
GGTTTTGAGGCGATCCATCAGGGACAATAAATATTGTTGAAGATAAATATCAATGCTGGTGAAAATTTTATAGCGAGCTTCAGAGGTGTCCACAAAAAAGAAGTTTTTATCTGTATTGTTAAATTCTGTATTGGTGATGATATGATTTAATTGTTTTTTTGATAATTGAACCTGTTCTTTAACGTCTTCCTGAGGGACATCTTTCTTTTCAGGGGCTTTGATTTTTAAAAGATAGATGCCGCCAATAAAAACCAAAAGCGCCATCACCCACATTATGAATTTTTTAGTTTTAAAAAAAAGAGACTGCTTTTTTTCCCCTAAAATATAGCCTGATTGAAAATTCCGCCAGGAGTTTTCTTTCATTTTACCTGGTTTCCAGGCAAAATTTCTTTATCAAACCCGGATAATACCAGGTTTTTTTTATGATTGGCGGCAAGGATCATCCCCTGGGATGTTTCTCCCATAAGCGTTGCTTCCTTTAAATTGGCAACGACAATGACTTGTTTGCCGATAATCTGGTCCGGAGTATAATCCTTTGCAATGCCTGCAATGATTTGTCTTGTTTCGGCACCAAGATCTATCTTAAGTTTTAAAAGCTTGTTGGATTTTTCAATCTTTTCAGCACTTATGACGGTCCCGGTTCTTAGATCAATTTTTGCAAAATCATCAATTGTGATTTGCTCTTTTAACGCTGGTTTAAAAGGCTTGGTTTGTGTGGCAGTTTCTTTGGGTTTGATTTTATCCATATCAATCCTGGGAAATAAGCTATCCGGTTTTTCCATTATGGTGCCTTTTTTCACCTGTTCCCAGACAGATGTCTCTTTAAGTGTGTAGAACCCCATATTTTCTTTTTCAATACAAAGGGTTTTTTGCATCTTTAAAGATGTTTGGGGCATAATGGGGTAGATCAGGCAGGAAACAACCCTTAACCCCTCGATGAGATTATAGAGAATTGTTTCAAGGATGGGAATATTTGCTTCATCCTTGGCCAAATCCCAGGGTTTATGCGTATCAATATATTTATTCATGGTGCTGATAAATTGCCAGATGGCCCCGAGCCCTTTGTGAAATTCACACAATTCCATGGCCTGTTTAAACTCTTCAATGGTGAGATTCGCATCAGATGACAAAGACAGGTTTTTTTCTTTTTCAATTTTATTATTCCTTCCTTTTACTTCACCCTTGAAATATCTCAGGTTCATGGAAAGGATTCGTGAAAAAAGATTTCCAAGATCATTGGCAAGATCAGCGTTAATTCTATATATAATGGTTTCTTCCGTGAAATTGGCATCCAGACCAAAGACCATCTCCCTCATTAGAAAATATCTGAAGGGGTCAACTCCGTAAATATCTGTTACTTGGATGGGGTCTGTAACATTGCCGATACTTTTTGACATTTTGCTGCCTTTGACATTCCAGAACCCGTGAACATTCAAGCCCTTATAAATTGGTATGCCGGCAGCTTTCAGCATAATGGGCCAGTAAATTCCATGGGGTTTGATAATATCTTTTGCCACAAAATGCCGGGCACTTGTCCAGAATTTTTTAAACAGCTCACCATCCGGATACCCCAGTGCTGAAATATAATTTACAAGAGCGTCAAACCAAACATAGGTGACATAATCTTCGTCAAAGGGCAGGTTGATTCCCCAGGTCAGGCGGGATTTTGGACGGGAAATGCAAAGGTCTTCCAAAGGTTCCTTTAAAAAAGAGAGCAGCTCTGTCTTGTACTGCTCAGGCCGGATAAAGTCAGGATTGGCTTTGATGTGGTTGATGAGCCATTCCTGGTATTTGCTCATCTTGAAAAAATAATTGGATTCTTTGATGATCTCCGGGGCAACACCATGGTCTGGACATTTACCATCCACAAGTTCCCTTTCCTGGTAAAACCGTTCACATCCAAAGCAATAAAGCCCCTCATAGCTTGAAAAATAAATATCCCCTGAGTCATAAATTTTTGAAAGGATATTTTGAACTATCTTGATATGATAAGGATCTGTTGTTCTGATAAAATAATTGTTTTTGACATTTAATACAGGCAGAAGATCTTGAAAAAGCTTGCTGATTTTATCTGCATATGCTTTTGGTGTTGTTTCCTGGGCCTGGGCAGCCTGAACAATCTTGTCCCCGTGTTCATCTGTTCCCGTCAGAAAAAAGGTTTCATAGGCATCCATCTGTTTGAATCTTGTTGCAACATCAGTGGCAATGGATGTGTATGCATGCCCCAGGTGGGGTTTGGCATTAACATAATATATGGGGGTGGTGAAAAATTGTTTTTTGGTGGTCATTATCTTTTATGTCCTGTGATTGAGTTATCCAGTTGGTTGGTTTTTTTTTCTATTTCAGTATTATCCTCTAACCGAATAGTCACGCTCTCTCTTAATACATTCTGCCGGACTATTTTTCCTTTCCCTTCTTCGATAGTAATTGTTTTCCCCAGTTTGGGCATTTCCTGTTTAAGGCGTTTATAGGTTTCATTTTCAAAAGTCAGGCAGCACATTAATCGGCCACAAACCCCGGAAATTTTAGCAGGATTCAATGACAGTCCCTGCTCTTTTGCCATCTTAATGGAAACCGGCTCAAAAGTATGCATGAAAGATGAACAGCAGATCTCTCTTCCGCATTTGCCGAGCCCTCCGCAATGTTTTGAAAGGTTTCGAATGCCCACCTGGCGCATTTCAATTCGAATAGAAAATTCTTTTACCAGAAGTTTAATTAATTCTCTAAAATCAATTCTGCCGTCAGCAGTATAAAAAAAGGTCAATTTTTTTTGGTCAAAGGTACTTTCAACACTGAACAGGTTCATGAGAAGATCTAAAGCAGCAATGTGCTGGATGCAAAATTCAAAGGCTTTTTTTTCAATTTTTTTTATTTCTTCTCTTCTAAGAAAGTCTTCTCTGGTGGCAACACGGACAATCTGTTTTAATTTTCTCCCCGTATTTTCAACTTCAACAGGCGGTATGACAATTTTACCAAAGCTAAGACCCTGGTCAGTTTCTACGATAACAGGGTCTCCTTCTTTCAGTACAAAAGCACTGCTGTTGAAATCATATATTTTCCCTGCTGTTTTAAATTTAACACCAGCAATTTTAATCATAAATCAACTTTCCTTTGTGAATAACAATTTTAAGGAAAAATCTATCCAAGGTTAACCTCAGTGTGCTGTTTGAGGTCAACCTTTTTTCCGTTTCATAAAGCTCTTTGATCCATTCGCTCATTTTTTTTGCTTCAATCCTCTGACCAATATCTGTAAAAACGTCATAAAAATCAAGGTTAACTATTTTTTTCCGATGAAATCCAAAAATTATCAAGTCCCGGAAAAATGTCTTCATTATGGCAATATCATCATGGACAAGGTCAGGATCAGCACTTAATTTTTGAGACAGCATCAATCCTTTTGATATGCAGTCGCTTGTGTCTGTTTTAAGAATGTCTGCAAGGGTATTGAGTAACCACTTCCTTCTTTTCATCCAGATGAAATTTTCATTATCAGGGTTCAAATTTAAATACATCATTGCCTTTTTCACATCAGAATCAGCCGTTTTTGAAGCTATATAGGCCATTTGCTTATCAATTTTGAACTCGTTGATAAGATATTGCTCAATGAGTCTGTCTGTCAATGGTTTAAACCTTATGACACGGCACCTTGAAATAATGGTAGGCAAAAGAAAAGAAATTTTGGTGGCAATTAGAATGAAAAATGTTTTTTCAGGCGGTTCTTCAAGCCTCTTTAATAATGCATTCTGGGCCTGGGTATTCATTAGATCAGCATTTGGAATCATGACCATCCTGAATTTGGCCTCATTGGGTTTAGAAGAAATGGTCAATCCCATTTCACGAATCTGGGAGATGGAAATTATTTTTTTACCTTGCTGAAGATTGACACAAAGGATATCAGGGTGGGTTTTTGCATTTATCTTGCGACAGGATTTGCAATTATTGCAGGCAAATTCTTTTTTGCTTAAACAATTACACCCTTTGGCAAAAAAAAAGGCTGCATCTTTTTTGCCAGTATTTTCATTTCCTAAGAAAAGAAGTGCATTGGGAATTTTTTTTGTCTGAATGATTATAGTTAATTCAGATACTGCTTTGGCTTGGTATTGCATTTGATCAAAATCAGACATGGTTTGATCAATAACCATTTGTTAATAATCCACCCGCTCCTTTAACTCTTTGCCGCATTTGAAAAATGGAAGGCGTTTGGGAGGAATAATGACTTTTTGGCTGGTTTTCGGGTTTCGGCCTGTGTAGCTTTTGTACTTTTTGATATGAAAACTGCAAAATCCTCTTATTTCGATTCTTTCCCCTTTTACAAATGAATCGGAAAG
>JAHJDU010000159.1 GCA_018812385.1 Pseudomonadota bacterium | reverse complement strand
TCAACCAGATCATCCAGATGGTCGTTTTTAAACCCGTCATATCCGCCATAAAAATTATAAACCACCCGTGCGGCACTGGAAGCTGTGGGATCACACTTTCCTTTAAATTCACCAAAGGCCTTTCGTTCGTGTTCGCTTGAGTGGTGGTCGAACCAGGCTCCGCAGCCCTTTACATAGGGTATATTGGCCAGTATATCGTTGGACGTAACTTCTATTATTCCATCCTGAACATCCTTGGGGTGAACAAACTTGATGTCCTCAATCTTTCCCACCTCTTTCAGAATGGCCGCACAACCAAGGCCGTCAAAGTCTGATCTGGTAACCAGTCGCATATCTTTTACCTCCATTATGAGTTGCAGTGTTTAAAAAACTTGTAGCATAAAGAGTAATAGAATCACAAGAAAGATTTCATTTGGTCTGTTCTCAGAGTGCCTGCAAAAGACAAGCACGCCATAGCTCCCTTGGGCCTTGGTTGCGTGTCCGGTTAGATATGGTTTGTTTTAACATCCGCTACATTATTCCCTTGACTTTGAGTTAAATAAATACAACAATTGACTCAAATATTGAGTTGATTAATGGATTAAACGACTCATATATCAATTCCATAAAAGGGGAAATCGACTCATCTCATGAAATATATTTGGCAAACTAAATCCTGGCCAGGCTTCAAATGGGACAGTGATAAACTGTTAAAGCCATTGGGCGACCTACGATTCAACCAAGGATCCTTAATAACTCAGATCAAAGAATTGGGAGTTGAAATCCAGCAAACAGCACGTGCAGATGTTCTTGTTGAAGAAGCATTAAAGACGTCAGCTATAGAGGGTGAAAAATTAGACCCTGATGCGGTTAGATCCTCTGTTGGGCGCAAGCTTGGCCTACCGGATGCTGGATTGAAGGAAGTAAGAGACCAAAAAGCCGATGGCCTTGTAGAAATTTTGCTGGATGCGACTATTAATTATTCAGAAAAAATGACGTCTGAACGAATTTGGGGGTGGCATGCGGCTCTCTTTCCAACGGGTTACTCCGGTATGCTAAAGATATCTGTTGGTCGATGGAGAGATGATAGTAATGGCCCGATGCAGGTTGTTTCCGGGCCTATTGGACAGAAAAAAGTTCATTTTGAAGCGCCCCCTGCTAAAAACCTTGATAAAGAAATGCAAACATTCATATCCTGGATAAATGAAACAAGTCAATTAGATGGCATCATCAGAGCTGGGCTTGTTCATATATGGTTTGTTACAATTCATCCGTTTGATGACGGGAATGGGCGCATAGCAAGAACTTTGACTGATATGTTTCTTGCAAGAGATGAAAACAATCCAAAAAGATTCTATAGCCTTTCTTCACAAATTATGGCTGAGAGAAATGATTATTATGAAATTTTAAAAGCCACACAAGCAGGTACAGGAGATATAACAGACTGGTTGAAATGGTTTCTTGCATGTATGAATAGGGCTATCTTGAATTCCAATACTTTGCTTAAAAAAATAATGACAAAAGCACGGTTCTGGCAGGAATTTGCCCAGACAAGACTACACGAGCGCCAAGCCAAAGTGATTAACCGGCTACTTGATGCGGGCACTCATGGGTTTGAAGGTGGGTTGAAGAATAAAAAATATATGGGCATCGCACATACCAGTCGTGCCACCGCCCAAAGAGAGCTATCTGATCTTGTAAATAAAGGTATTTTGATCAAAATGCCCGGAGGGGGAAGGAGTGCCAGCTATGATCTTGATTGGCAAAGATGGTCTTCCCTCAATGTAAATAAAAAATAAAAATGTGGATGGATGGTTTGAACCTGACAGGTTGTTGGACGTCTTCAACATGGAGGATATATTAAAAGTGAATGGCATAACAGTTTAAGGATTCCTAGGGTATATTGGCCAGATATCAGCGTCGATTTACAAGATATATCCCAGTCCCCACCAGAACAAGAGCACATATTAGGTATAGGGTTATCTGCTCGTTTAGAAATACGGCTCCGGCAATTACCCCGAAAATGGGCGTTAAAAAAGTGAATGAGGCAAGCCTTGATACTGCATAATTGCTGATCAGCCAAAACCAGGAATATAGGTGATAAAAGCAATCCAGACTATTTGATAAAAAAGGCTTGCCATAACCAAAGGATTCATGTTTACAATGCCCGGCTCTCCAAATGCCACGGAAACTACAGGAAGAACCAGAGCAGAAACAGCAAGCTGGTATAAAAGCGTTTTGCTCGGGGCAATTAAAACAAGTTACCTCCGTTATGAGTTACAGTGTTTAAAGTACTTGTAACATAAAGATAAAAAAAATAACAATGTTGATCAAATAAATTTATTTATTTTATTTTTCAAAAACTTATCTTCCTGTTCCCTCCAGTTTTGCCCCTGGAATTTCTTGTCATAAAACCCGCCCAGCCTGTCTAAAAGCCTTTCCCACGGATTTTTTTTCTTTTCTATTGCCTCAAGTACATCGGCAACAAAGAGTTCTATATCAAGCATCTTCTCTTTGGGGGCAAAGTAGGCAGCGCCGTCTTCGATAGATTTCTTAAGGCTTTCTTCTGTTAAAGAATGGGCTGTGAGCATAAGTGCGGGAATTCCCCGGTTGTTCGCAACCTTAAGCAGATCAAATCCCTGTACCCCCATGATATCCAGAACAGCCATGTCATAATTCTGGTGTTCCAGCATCTGTCTACCCTCTTCAAAAGAGGATGCAGTATCTATTTTACACAAACTTAAAAGTTCAATTAAAGATTCAAGCACATCCGGTTCATCATCCACGATGAGAATTTTTTTTCCTTCAAGTAACACTTTTGTTTTCACTGGGTATCTCCTTCTTATACTGAAAAATTATAATTTTATAGTATAAGAAATTTACTCACTATTTAAAAGTGCAAAATCATAAATACATTGCGATTAAAATATTACTTGTGCAACTTTAATCTGCCAGTTTCATCATTAACTCGGGAAGCCACAGTGCAATCTGGGGAAACAACATGAGCAGGCCCATGCCGACAACGAGAATCCCAATAAACGGCAGAACAGACTTGTAAATATCAGCAGTGGATATTTCCGGCGGTGCAACGGATTTGAGATAAAATAGCTGATATCCGAAAGGTGGCGTAACATACCCCATTTGCATATTGATTACGAAAAGGATTCAAAACCATACAGGATCAAATCCAAGACTCTTGACAATGGGAAAACAGATGGGGGCAAGAATAAAAATGATTGCAAAAGGATCAACAAACATTCCCATTAAAAAGGACAAGCCCATCATTGAAAGAAGGACAAGCCAGCGGTTCATCCCCGCTCCCATCACCAGATCACCCAGGAAGACCGCCCCTCCGGCCCTTGCATATACCGCACTGAAAAACATGGCCCCGTAAAAAATCCACATGGTCAGACCGGTAATCCTGAAAGTCTCCACAGTGACTTCTTTTATCAGTTTCCAGTTAAAGCGTTTATGAATTGCAACAGAAATTAGAACCGCCACCACACCAAGCGCACCTGCTTCGGTGGGCGTTGCAATGCCGAAAAAAATTGATCCAAGAACCGACATTACAATCAACAAAGGAAGGATGACCATTTTAAGAGACGCAAGTTTCTCCTTAAGGGTAAATTTCTCAGGGTGGGCCGGGCATAAGTTGGGGTTTATCCATCCCCTTATACCGATATAGGCGATAAAAAGACCGGCAAGAAGGATCCCGGGTCCGATCCCGGCCATGAATAACTTGCCCACGGAGATATTACCTACCATGGCCAGCAAAATACTGATAATACTGGGCGGGATCAATATCCCAAGGGTCCCTGGGCCGGCTATGGATCCCAGTGCAATTCCCTTGTCATAGCCCCGTTTGAGCATGGCCGGAAGGGCTACGACTCCCATGGTCAGTGTTGCAGCAGCACTTACACCTGTCATTGCTGCAAAAAGCACACAGATAACAACCACCCCCATGGCAATGCCGCCTCTTAATGAACCCGACCAACGGTGTATGGTCTCAAAAAGGGCTTCGGCAATACCGGACTTCTCCATCAAAAGTCCCATGGCCATAAAAAGCGGGATCGCCACAAGCACAATGCTCCACATGCAGCCGAATGTGTTGTAAACGACCATCATCAAACTGCCGGGCCCCCACAGGACAAAAGAAACCAGGACCGAAACACCCCCTAGGCTCCAGGCAAGGGGTACTCCCAATAGCAGACAAACAATCAGACCACCAAACATTATCAAAGTTACTAATTCAATACTCATACTTTTTCCCTGTAATAACGATGTAAAAACTGCGCCATAAATTCGCCAGTTCCTGGAGTATGATCAATAAAGCTCCTATGGGAATCATCATTTTAATTGGATAAAGGGGAGCACGAAACGGTGTATTGCACGGTTCCAGCCGCATCATGGACGACCAGGCATAACGGGACCCGTACCATAACAATGCGCCGCAGAAAAAAAAGAAAAACACAAACCCGATAATATCCAGCACTGCCTGTGTCCGCATGGAAAAGCGAGTGTAAATCAAGTCCATGGAGATATGGTCCCTGTTAAGGCTGACATATGCCCCGCATATAAAATAATAAATTGCAAAGATACGCTGAGTTGTCCCGTGGGCCCAAATGGTAGGGGCATCAAAAAAATGTCTTGCCACGATTTCATATACCAGTACCGCCACACCTGGCCATAAAAGGTAAGCAAAGATTACCCCCGACCACTTACTGATGCCATCAATGATTTTAAACAAGCGTTTCATTATTCCCATCTGCTTTTTTATTTTTTTAAGATCGGATCCAGGACAGGAACGCGCTGTCCCTGCCCTGGGTCCGGATTGTTATGAAACAAGTATAACCTGTTTAAATAAAAGAACTAATCTAAAAGTCCAAGGTCGGCCATGTATTTTTTGAGTATTTTTGTAGCTTCTGCAAAATCAGGGTCTTTTGCAGAATACTTGTCAAGAACGGCCAATGAGTGTTTTCTCATTACCAGTTGATCTGCTTCAGACAACTTTGTAAAGGTGAAACCTTTTTTAGCGAGCTGTTCCCGGTACTGGACATCATGCACAAAATAGGAGCCTGTGAATATGTCTGAGGCATAGGAAGTACTTTGGATGAGAAGCTGCTGCAGATCTTCGGGTAGGGATTTCCAGGCATCCATGTTCACATGCAGGCTCCAGGCATCCACCGGAGTTATAGGAGTTTCCAAAAGATACTTTGTGGGTTCATGAAACCCGGAGTCAGCCTGGCTGCTTAAAGGCCCGGCAATAACGCCATCAATCACACCTTTTTCCAATGATCCGTAAATCTCTCCCCAGGGGAAATAAACGGCAGACGCACCCGCCTCTGTTGCCACCTCGGCATAAACGCCTGTAGCTCTCAGTTTCTTGCCCTTGAAGTCTGCAGCGCTGTTAAGGGGGAACTTGCTTAACAGGACTGCGTTATTTGAAGGAACAGCACCGACGTAGAAAATATTATGCTTTGCATAAGCCTTTCGAACAATATCTTTAAGTCCCAGCTCATGATAAAGGACCTTGAAATTCTCCAGGGTCGGTAAGGTGAAAGGCGGCAGGCCGCTGGCATAAATCGCCATGGGCAGCTTGCCTATCCAATATGGACCATAGCTGAAATCTATCTTCAGCGTTCCTGTGGAAACAGCATCAAATGTTTCCATTACCGGCATGATTTCCCCGCCGGCCATGGGGGTGATGACAAGCCTTCCCCCGCTTGCTGTCTTAAGATCAGCACACCACTTTTCAAGGATCTTCCAATCCCAGGTCCCTCGGTAAAGCGGATATGTCATATCCCATTTGTATACCTTGTCTTTGTCACTGGCCTCAACAGTGTTAAATCCTGTAGTTAAGAAGACAACCATTACGGAAAACAATAAAGCAATTGTACAAAATTTCTTCATTTTAAGCTCCCTTTAATTAATATTGATTATGTTTGAACTTCCCCCTGACTCTAAAGTATTACAAAAAATATAAAAAAACAGATTAAAACAGCTGTTCTCCATTCCATTTCTTAGTTTGGATTAACCATCCGCATTTTCTACGATTTCCTGGATTTTTCTTTGGACATCCGGTTCAAGAGGCTTTGGCTTGTGTGTTGCCAGAATTTGCTTTAACCTGTCCTTTGCCTTTGCCTGAATATCCTTGGATCCTTCTTGCTCCCATGCTTCTCTTCTTATCCTAGTTCCCAGAGTCGCATCCCATTGTTCACCCTTGAAATGTTTCATGGTATGGGGATGCGTGAGGAATTCTCCGCCTGCACCTACCTGTCTGATAACATCAAGGGCCAGGGTCTCCTTGTTTACCTCGATACCCTTTAACAACCGGTTGATAAAACTGCATATTTCATTACCGATAATTGCCTGTTCCGGATATGAGGTTTCCGTGTTTTCAAGGGCTGAGGAGGTCGCTTCGATAACAATGTCGGTACCGGACAATGCAGAAAACAGATTTAACATTCCGGTCTCATATCCCACCTGGGCATCCAAAGCATTGGACCGTGTTGTGGATCCATGGACTGCATGGGGAACACCGTATCCTTGAAGCATCTGGGCAAGGGCACTGGCCATTAATGCTGTTTCCGGTGAGGCAAATGTAAAATCACCGGACCTCATATCCGAAGACCCGGCATACCCCATCAGCCTGACAGGTGCACCCGGGTTGACGAGCTGAGTCAATACAAGCCCTGATAAAAGCTCTGCCACTGAAAGTGCCAGGGTGCCGGCAAGGGTCACCGGACCTGATGTGCCTGCACCGGGTATTGTATAGATCTGGAAAGGAATGTCACACCGGCACATTTCCATCAAAGTATCAATTCGAGCAGGTTCAAATACAAAAGGACTTATCATGCCGAAGCTGCAGGTGAACATAGGTCTTGCCTTTAGCGCTTCCTTGCTTCCGGCAATGGCGATTCCCATCTGAATAAGATCCCTTGCGCCGGCGCCATCATAGGCGGTTGCAATAACAGGCTTCAGCGTGTTGCTTAGCAGCGCCTGGGATATATGCCGGTCCAGTGATTTTTCAGGAACATCCCCGGGATAAATTTCAGGGTAAATCATATGGGAGTTCTCAAGGGCATCATGGATTAAAACATTGTTTTCCAGATCCTTTTTTACAGCAGGTCTTCTTTTTCCAGTCTCAATATCCATGATAAAAGTGGCGCCGTGTCCACCGCTGAAATGAACTCCATTGTAAGATTGAAGATCATATTTGGGCTCTCTTCCGCACACCGTCATAAAACGGGGGGCACTATTCAGGGCTTTTTCCACAAGAAACCTAGGGATCTGAACCATCTGTTTTTTAAAGTCCACGTCCGCACCGGCCTGCTGAAATATATTCAATGCTTCCTCATGCTGAACCTTAAGGCCTGGATCTTTCAGAATTTCCATGGCTGTCTCATCCACCATCTGAATATCCTTTTTGCTTAGAACTTTAAGGGTTCTTCCTCCCAATGGTTTTATACCCATAATGTCATCTCCTGTTTGTTTATATTTTAGTCCAACGATAAAACATATTCATATAAATTCGGTTTAACGCTGTTTGTATTGTTTCGGAGAAATTAATTCTAACCGCCAGAACTAAATATATGCAATTCTGATGCCAATATCTTTGGAGATTAAAGCTGCTGTAAGATGTAGGGCTTTTCCTTTTTCGCCAAGGCCCGGTATTGAAAATTGTATATATAGTAAACAGCTTTTAATATTATATTTAATTTTAGTCTAATTATTAAACAAAACTTAAGAAATAGAATTCAAAAGAATAATCAGAAGCCAAGATTATTAAAATATTTTTTTAAGCTTCCATCGCAGATCGCCAATTTTAAAGAAATATCCTGGATCATGCTGCCGATCAATTCAATTTAGGTCAGTTTAGGGCTAAAGCATCGGGGAAATTGGAGGGCACAAATGCCTTCCTTGCTTTAAGCAGATGTCCTGACAATTCACGACCGGCAATCTTTTGTGCCAATTTGGCCGTTTCTGCAATTGCATCAATGTCGATACCGGTATTCACTCCAATTTGGTCGAACATATAAACCAGGTCCTCTGTCGGCACATTCCAGGCACCGATTTCCATGGCAGGTGCCCCGTAAGGCGTGCCGCTTAATCCGCTTATGGCTGTATCGAAAGTACGGATACCTGCTTCATAGGCGGCAAGACAGTTTACTAATCCCAACCCCATGGTGTTATGAAAATGAACCGAAAGATTTGTCTCAAGCTTAAGTTCCTGCAATGCAAAAACAGTCTCCTTAACCTGTTTGGGATTGACCCTTCCAGGTGTATATATAAGAGAAATTTCATTAACTCCCAAAAAGGAAAGCTTGCTGACAAGCTCCACAAGATTATTTATTGCAATTCTTCCTTCATATTGACACCAAAATGCAGAAGTTAGAAATGCTCTGACGGTCTTCTCTCTTTCCTTACAGGCCTGGATGATGGCCGGAATGGTTTTGAAAAGCGTTTTTTTAATAGTCATACCCAAAAGGGCCATGTTAAACGATTCGCTTCCGGCAATCATAACCCCGATTTCATCAACATTGGTGTTTAATGCCCGGCGGCAGGCAATTTCATTGGGCGTCATTCCGATAAGGGTAACCCCGGGCCTTTTGTCGATGGAATTGACAACCTTTTCAGCATCTGCATATTCAGGCCTGATACGGGGATGAGTAAAACCGACACAGTCAATCTTAGTCACACCGCTTTCCATAAGGCTGTTTACAAGAGCGACTTTTTCGTGAGTACGTATTTTGGGCAACCCGACAGGTCCGTCCCTGGGACTGGTATCGACAATTGTAACTTCTGCAATTGATTTCAAATTATAACTCCGTTGAAATTAAATTTTTATTAGAATTTTGTCTATATATATTTTGACGTCCCTTCTTATATAATTTTCTATCTTTAATACTTCGTATTATTAGCATAAATCGTGCCTACCCCTCAATATTTTTTATTCTTTTTTCCTTCCGAACCAGTCCTTAAATTTGATGAGGTAAGCGGTTACTCCATATTGTATAGTTTCAGTTTTGAGTAAAATGTTCTCCGGCTGGTCCCAAGGATTTTAATGGCCTTGGATTTATTTTTTGCATGCTGCAATACATCCTTGATAATTTGTTTTTCCGCACATTGAACTGCTTTGGAGAGCAGATCGGAATCATTTTCATCCTTGAAATGAAAATACCGGGGTCCAGTCTTTTCATGGACAGCATCTTTTTGAGGCAGGAGGAAATCAGGAAAATGGTTCGGGGTTATCACCGTCCCCGATGCCATGGTTACCATATAGTCTATCACGCCTTTCAATTCGCGAACATTTCCGGGCCAATGATAAGATTTAAGTCCTTCAAGGCAATTGCCAGAGAATTCTAAGTTTTGCTCCCCTCTTTTAGAATGTAATCCCAGAAAAAAATTGGCTAGCAAAGGGATGTCCCCTGGGCGTTCCCGCAATGAAGGCAGGTTGATCGTAATCGTGTTCAATCGATAAATCAAGTCCTGACGGAAATGATTTTCTTCTATCATTTGTAAAAGATCCTTATTTGTTGCAGAAATAATCCGGACATCAACTTCAATATTTTTCATACTGCCAACCCGTTTGAAATACCCTTCGTTCAATACTCTCAAAAGTTTAGCCTGGGTAGGCAAAGATGCGTCCGCAATTTCATCCAGAAAAAGTGTCCCATGATTTGCTTCCACAAAGAGGCCATGGCGCCCGCCAGGCAATGCCCCTGTAAATGCCCCTTTTTCATAGCCGAACAATTCACTGTCGATGAGCTGGTCCGGAATAGCCGCGCAGTTGATGTCCACAAATTTTTTACTCCTGCGGCGGCTGGCATTGTGAATCGTGCTTGCCAGTATTTCTTTGCCCGTGCCACTTTCCCCGTTTATAAGTATGGGATAGTCGCTTTGGGCGGCTTTTTGGGCCTTAAATAG